>JBDKRC010000246.1:0-31841 GCA_039683575.1 Armatimonadia bacterium
TTGAGAGAGGCATAGAGCTTCTGGTTGTCCGTGCTCAGGTCCGAGATTTCGACCTGCATCCAAACGAGCTTGGAGTTATCCATCTTCACAACTTTCAATCAGCAGGGGCCTTGGAAGACCCGGCCCCCTTGGGGGTCATCTCGGCGTCACCGCTTCGATGAGCCCAATATGGCAGGAACGTCCCAATCCGTCAAATCACCCTGCTTTCACAGGCATTTGCGCTACGCGCCGTCGAGCGTTGCGCGTCGATCCGCGCCGCGCCGGGCAGGGTACTCCCCCCACCACATGGCTAAAGCAATCTAGACCCCACGCGTATTGTAGGCAGGCTGTTTTACTACAGACCAAAAAAGTAATCAGGGGTATTGACACCATAAATCCATGTGATATACCCCTACCTATGACACATCCATCTCAGATAAATTTCCGCGCTCTGTTCCGGTATGATCAGGCATTGGGCGTCCTCATTCGTCTCAGCACTGGAAAACCGACCTATGTCATGTGGAAGCGCAAGAAAGATAAACGGGAGCGCCCATACGGTTTTGTAGATGTCAGCGGTAAACGCTATGCGGTACACCGGGTTGTATGGGCCGTGGTGCATGGCGCATGGCCAGAGGGTGATCTTGATCACATCAGCCGAGATACAAAAGACAATCGGATTGAAAACTTGCGACTGGCACCCCCGGTTGTAAACTCCCGTAACAAATCTAAAGCAAAGAACAACACCAGCGGTCACAACGGCATTGACTGGTCGCAAGGCGGATGGCGCGTCAGGGTTGGAACGGTATTTGGCGGGCGCTACGGCAGTCTTGAACTGGCGCTAAAAGTCCGAAATCTACTTTACAGTGAACTTGGATATTCCGACGACCACGGCGGTTGACAATCACCCCCACGTAAACATATCCTCCACCCATGGATTTGAGCCCGTTCAACTACACCAAATGGTCCGACCGCTTGGCGTTCGACATGGCCCTCCTCTTGGAAGGCAGTGGTGAGCAGATGGACGAACTGCTCCAGCGCCACCGCATCACCACCGACGAGATCGCCGCCTTCAGCAAGGACCCGGTGTTCCTCAAGAAGGTGGAGCATTACCGCGAGGAAGTCCGTGACAAGGGCCTCACTTTCAGGATGAAAGCGCGGGCACAGGCAGAGGAACTTCTTGTCACGTCTTGGACGCTGATCCATAGCGCGGACGTGAGCGCAGCCGTGAAGGCCGATCTTATCAAGCAGACGGTCAAGTGGGGCGGGCTGGAACCCAAGAATGACGCCGAGGTCAATGCCGGTGGCGGGGTCAAGATCACCATCAACCTCAACTCACCCACGCCCTCCCTTGAGGAAGACGATGCCTACGCGGTGATCGAACACGATGAGGCCGCCGATGACGATTACCAGCCTGCCTGAAGCCCTTTCGAGCCTGTTCGTGGAGAACCCCGCCACAGGCCAGTACATCGTCCAGATATATTCCGCCGTGGAGACCCGCGAGGTCGAGCGCAGACTGGCGGAACACGGGATCAGCTATCAGACGCGGATTGTCCGCTCGCGCAAGCGCGGCGTCTATTTCCTGATCACCCTGCTGGAGGATGTCTATGCCTAAGTCGCGCACCGCCCCGGTCTACCACGTCACCCCGCAGAACGACCTCTACAAGCACGTCATCGACCGCGATGGCACCTGCTGGTGCTGCCCGGATACCGAGATCGACGACGAGGACGACATGATCATCACCCACCACGCCTATGACCGGCGTGAGGATTACAAGGACGGCTTGCGCAAGCCGCACTGACCCCACCCATGGCAATCGAGATCAACTATACCCCGCCGCCCACCGGCAAGCTGTTCATGGAATGCGATGCCAAGATGCGCGTCCTCATGGGGCCTGTGGGTTCGGGCAAGAGCGTGACATGCAGTTTCGAGATCGTGCGCCGAGCATCCATGCAGAAGCCGGATCAGACCGGCAGACGCCGCTCCCGCTGGGCGGTGGTGCGCGAGACCGCGCGCCAGCTTCAGGACACCACGATGAAGACGTTCCTCGACTGGTTCCCGCCGGGGCCGTGCGGCACGTTCATGAAGACCACCAAGACGTATTTCTTCAAGGTCGGAGACGTTGAGGCGGAAATCATGTTCCGCGCGCTGGACGATGCCGACGATGTGGCGAACCTGAATTCGCTGGAGCTTACCGGGGCGTGGTTCAACGAGTGCCGGGATATCGACCCGGCGATTGTCGACGCGATGTCCAAGCGCATCGGGCGCTTTCCCAGCGCCAAGGATGGGGGCCCCTCGTGGTTCGGGATGTGGGGCGACACCAACCCGCCCACCATGGACACATGGTGGTACTACCAGATGGAGGGGCTGGACCCTACCGATGGCGTAAATCCCAACGACAATGGCTGGTCGGTGTTCAAGCAGCCGTCCGGGCGCAGCCTGTATGCCGAGAACGTCGAAAACCTGCCAGAGGGGTACTATGACACGCAAGGACGCAGCGACGAGTATGTGCGGGTATACATTGACGGCGAATATGGCCTTAGCCTCGCTGGTATGCCTGTCTACAAGTATTTCCGCCCTGACTACCATATGGCTCGGGACCATATCCGCCCTTTCATTGGCGGCATTCGACCAGTCATCGTCGGCATGGACTTGGGGCTCACGCCCGCCGCCCTGATCGGGCAGCAAGACCCGCGCGGGCGCGCCCTCGTCATGGCGGAATGCGTCAGCTACGACATGGGTATCCAGCGGTTCGTGCGGACGCTGCTGAAGCCGATGCTGTTTGAGCGGTTCTCGGGCTGCCCGGTGATGGTGGTGGTCGACCCGGCGGGCACCGCCCGTGCCCAGACCGACGAGCGCAGCGCCGTCGACATTATCCGCGCCGAGGGGTTCAAGGTCATTCCGGCCAAGACCAACACGATCTCGGCGCGCATCAGCGCCGTCGACGATTTCCTCATGCGGCAGGTCGACGGCGACCCGGCCTTCCTCGTGGACCCGTCATGCACGCATCTGAAAGCGGCGATGATGGGCGGCTACCGCTACAAGCCCACGGGCGACAACCTGATCGACAAGAACAAGCACAGCCACGTTGCGGAAGCCCTCCAGTACCTCATGCTGCATATCAACACGGTGGGCGGGGATGCGATGTACCAGCACCTGAAGCGCGAGGTCAGGCCGATCTCGTCGTTCGGCTGGACCTGATACAACCTATTGCGTCCTGCCACGCGTCATGCCATACTAATTGTGTCTCTGCGGTTGATCCACCCTGCTGTGGGGGCACTCCTCCCTGTTGGAACTTCCCCGGTGGTTCGCCACCGGGGCTTTTAGGAGACGCCATGGCCAAGAAACCCGCCTTCAAGCCGTGTTCCAAGTGCCCCAGCCCGGCGAAGTGCAAGGCCGCTGGCCGTTGCATGGCCAAGGGCAAGAAGTGAAAGCCGTCTGGGACAAACCCCGGCCCAAGAAGCTGGGCAAGTCGAAGGCGCTGACCGCAGGCCAGAAGGCCAAGGCGCGGGCCACCGCCAAGAAGGCCGGTCGGCCCTATCTCAATCTCGTTGACAATATGAACGCCGCCAAGGGCAAGTGATGGCCAAGACCCCTGCATGGCAGCGCAAGGTCGGGCAGAACCCCAAGGGCGGGCTCAACGCCAAGGGGCGCGCCAGCGCCAAGGCGCAGGGCATGAACCTCAAGGCACCGGTCAAGGGCACCCCCTCCGGGCCGCAAGAGGCACGCCGCAAGGGATCGTTTCTGAGCCGTATGGGGGGGTCTCCGGGGCCTGAGCGCGATGCCAAGGGGCAGCCGACCCGGCTGCTGCTCAGCCTTCAGGCGTGGGGAGCCTCGTCGAAAGCGGACGCCAAGGCCAAAGGCAAGGCGCTTCTGGATAGGTATCGAGGCACCAAACCCAAATAGGTTTTGCTGTTGCATGGGTTGACGTACTGAGATATCTTTCTGTAATTCGGAGGGATACCCATGCCTACTGTTACCCCCAGCATTGTCACGACGACCGGTGTCCCGTGCGTCACATGGGCCGGGATGATTACCGGCGACACCATCAACGCCTTCACGATGCGGGAGCAGTGGGGTCTGGCCGGATCGGTCCAGATCAGCGGCACCTTCGGCGGGGCCACGGTCAAGCTCCAGCACAGCAATGACGGCACCAACTGGTTCGACGCGGTGGATATCCGGGGCACTGCCGTCTCGGCCACGACAGCGGCCATTTTCGAGGTGACGATCTCATCGGTCTATTTCCGGGCCACCGTGACCGGCGGCTCAGCCAACAGCATCAACATGATCGTGGCCCTGCGCGGACTGTACTGATGGGTATCCACCTCCCGCTCCTTCGTCGCAGACTGTTTAGCGGAACGACCTTCTCCCCCGCCGCACTCTTCGCCGCCAGCGAACCCGGCGTCTGGTACGACCCCAGCGACCTCACGACGATGTTTCAAGACGCGGCTGGCACCACGCCAGTGACCGGGGTGGAGCAGCCCGTGGGCCTGCGGCTGGATAAGTCGAAGGGGCTGGTGCTGGGGAGCGAGTTGGTCACGAATGGCGACTTTGCGTCGGCCACGGGTTGGACGGTAGGCACCAACTGGGCGATTATCGGAGGCGCTGCTACCGCAACTGCGGCGGTTTACAATACGGACAATCTTGATACGAGCGTCACGCTCACCGCTGGCCGCACCTACAAACTGACATTCTCAATATCCGGCTACTCTGCTGGTTCCCTTCGCCTTGACGTTGTTGGCACCCAGTCTGTCATCACGGGCAGCGTCACGGCAAACGGTTCTTACACGTACTACTTTGCCGCAGCGTCTGGCGGGGCTAAGACGTTCCGGTTCACAGGCAGCACGGGGACGGCATTCACTGGCTCTATCGACAACATCTCCGTCCGCGAACTCCCCGGCAACCACGCATTCCAGACCACGGACATCAACAGGCCCGTGCTGTCTGCCCGCGTGAATAGGTTCGTGAACACGGCAACGCTGGCCACGCAGAACGTCACGACCGTTGCCGCGAACTACACGCTGCGCTTTGAAGGCACAGGTTCCATTGCGCTATCTGGCACGGCATCGGGCACCTACAGCGCCGGAAGTCACACGGTGACTTGCACGGCGGGTACGCTCACAGCCACCGTTACTGGCACCGTCACCAACGCTGATATTCGGGTGGCGAATGATGGTGTCGGGCTTCCGGTCTATCAAGCCGTTACCAGCGGCACCGAAGGCTCCGGCTCTGGCGGCCCCGGCACGATCACGTACGACACCACGGGCTTCCCGCTGTACCTCCGCTACAACGGCACGAACTCCACGATGCAGACGGCGGCCATCGACTTCACAAGCACGGACAAGATGAGCGTGTTCGCGGGGGTGCGGAAGCTGAGTGATGCGGCGGCAATGCACTTTGTGGAGCGTTCCGCCTCTACATTCTCCAACAACGGCGCATTTACGTTAAATAACTTTAACCCGCAGAGCGGGGCAGTAAGCAGCCTATATAGCTTTATTTCAAAAGGAACTATCTACCCCATCACAGCGCCGAGAGCATCGGGGTACGTTGCGCCTATCACGAATGTCGTAACAGCGCTTGGCGATATACCTGCCGACAGCGCAATATTGCGCGTCAACGGTTCGCAAGTGGCAAGCGACAACGGGGACCAAGGCACCGAAAACTACGGCAACCACCCGCTCTACCTCGGCGCACGCGCTGGCTCTTCTGGTTGGTTCAATGGCCGCGACTACGGCCTCATCGTCCTCGGGCGCACCGCGACAGCCACGGAGATCGCCAGCACCGAAGCGTGGCTGAATGCAAGGACCAAAGCCTATGCCTGACGTCTTCAAAACAATGATCCTCGCCGCCGACACCATCGACCTCGCCCGCGAGATTTGCGCCTCGTTTGGACCGGGCGGGGCTGGAATGTTCATCACGCCGCTCTCCGCAGACGGCACAGACCCCGCGACCCACTACATCTCTTCGGGGTACATCCCCGAAGCCTTCGCGCACCTCCTCGATGACCCCGTAGCCGTCTACGAGGCCGCTACGGCGCAGGGCGTCATCTGCACGCTGGAAGAGGTCGAAGCAGTCTTGGCATCGTCTGACATCAGCACTGATGAGCCATTTGCGGCGATGGCGCGTCTTGGATTGGTGATCGTACAATGACAGTCGTTCTCGCCAACAACGTAGCCACGACCCTTGCGCTGGACCTTTCCGCCGGGGCGGGGAGTATGCGTGTTGCAGGTGGCACCGGATCGCGCTTCCCCGCGATTGCCGCCGGGCAGTATTACTACGCCACGCTGATCGCGCCGGACAAGCGGCTGGAGGTCGTCAAGGTCACGGCGCGCAGCGGCGATCTGCTGACCGTCACGCGGGCGCAGGAAGGCACGCAGGCTGCCGAGTTCTTCACGGGGTCCAAGGTCGAGCTTCGCATCACGGCCCAGTCGGTCGAGGACGCCATCGAAGATGGCCTCTCTCAGGTTCGCATTCATGTCGGCACCGCGCCGCCGGAAAACCCCACACTCAACATGCTCTGGATCGACACCCGATAGGAGGCCGTCTTGGCGACTTATGTAAAATACGACAACTTCGTTCAGGTTCTGATGAACAAGGAAGTCGACCTGTTCGGCACCACGGATACGGTGCGGGCTGTCATCCACACGGATGCCCCCGTTGTCGCGTCCGACACGACCACCGCCAACCTGACCCAGATCACTGGCACGGGCTACACCGCAGCGGACATCAACAATGATGCGACCCGCACGGGCGGCACCGTCACGATGACCGGCGTCGATTATACGTGGGTGGCGGGAGCCGCCGACTGGACGACCACGGCGCGCTATGTGTCGATCTACGACGACACGGCGGCGTCTCCGACCGCCGACCCGCTGATCGCCTACTGGGATTACGGCACGACCTTCGCCGTGGGCAACGGCGAGACCTTTACTTTAGATTGGGGAGCAAGCATTCTTAGCTTGACGTAATTTTATGTTGACCAACCAGCCACGTACCCTTGCATGGGAGCCGCTTGACAGCGCGCATGTTCTCGCCTGCCCGCGCGTGCCGTATCTCAGCGTGCGCGGCATCATTGAGAACGCAGGCAAGGCCAAGTGGCTGATCGGCATACAGCAGAAGGCCAAGCATGACTGCTGCCGCAAGACGGACAACCTCGACATCGAAGCGTGGTACTCCAACGCCGAGCAGCGCGACAAAGGTACGCCCGACATATACAAGTTTTACTGTAAGGTATGCGAACAGCATCCTGATGCCGGTGGGGATCGCGGCTACTGCCATGTCCAGTTCTGCGTAGGCGGTACGCATCCCCTCGGTTTCCTGCACGGGATCAACGCCCGGTCCGATCTGTTCGACATTCGCCCGAAATGGAGTGCTAGGTAATGGCTGTTTCGCTCAAGCATAAATTTGCGTCTGCCAAGGCTGACGGCGCTGATCCGTCTCTGGTCAAGCCGTCGAACTGGAACGACGAGCATGACCTGACCCTTGCGACCGATACCCTGCTGGGGCGTGCGACTGCTGGCGCTGGCGCTGTCGAGGAAGTTGCCTGCACGGCGGCGGGCCGTGCCCTGCTGGATGATGCGACCGCTGCCGACCAGCGCACGACCCTTGGCCTCGGCACGGCGTCCAACCCGCAGTTTGCCAGCATCGAACTGGGCAATGCCAGCGACACCACGCTGACCCGCGCGTCCGGCGGCACGGTGGCCGTCGAGGGTGTTAACCTCGCCAAGATAACGGATGTCACCGGGCAGCAGACGATCTGGGTTCCGGCGGGGGCCATGACATCCCGCACCACCAACGGTGCGGCGTCCGGTTCAATCGAGACCACCACCAACAAGGTGATGCTGCGGACGCTCGACTTCGACACAGCCGTGGAGGAATACGCGCAGTTCGCCGTCCAGATGCCGAAAAGCTGGGACGCCGGGACGCTGATCTGCCAGTTCATCTGGAGCCACGCGGCTACCACCACGAACTTCGGCGTGGTGTGGGGCATTCAGGCCATGTCGCTTGGCGATGGTGGAGCCGCTGACACGGCGTTCGGCACTCCGATCTACGTGTCTGATACCGGCGGCACGACCAACAACATCTATATCACCGCCGAGACCACCGCAGTGACCGTGGGCAGCACGCCCACCGCCGAGAACTTGGTGGTCTTTCAGGTGTCGCGCTCCCCCACGAGCGGGTCCGACACGCTGGCTGCTGATGCCCGCCTGCACGGCGTCAAGGTCCACTATACCACCAATGCGGCAAAGGACGATTAACCTGTGACCACGAACAACACCCCTACCTTGGTATCTTCCGCCCTCCCGCAGACCAGCCATATAAACACGGCTGCGGCAAGACGTGTGGCAGAGATGCTTCCAGAGTTGATGTCAAAAGTGCATGCCTTCGACAGGCACAACACCCAGACAACGCTGACGCTTATGTCGCTGACCATGCTCAATGGTCATTCCCCATTTCGTTTGCTACGGCAAATCCTTGCGGAAACGGAAAGTCGCCTCATGGCGTTTTCCGAAGCGCAAGTAGGCTATGCGGAGCTTTTGGCCGAAATTGAAGACCTGAACGGGAAGCAGCCTACCCCCGTGGTAGAGGCGAAGCTTCGCCAGAAATACTTTGCCAAGGAGTGTTTGGAAGGCAAGATAAACGGCGCGATGAAGGATGTAGCCACGCTCGCTGATGCTTACGAGGCCATTAAAGCCAAGCATGGTATCGAAGAATGGGACGAGGTTGACGCCGAAGCGGCAGAGCGCACGCATCATACGCGAAGGGCATTCGAGCTTCTTTATCGAAACGTCATAGAAACCGGACGCGCCAAGGAGAGTTCAATTGAATATCTTCAGCAGTATGGTGTGCATGCGCAGATCGCCCTCGCCGAAGTTATAGGGTATATCCAGCATACTGACAGCCTCATCAACGCCGGGGAACGCCCCACCGCCTCGCATCTTGAAGACTTCCTCGACCAGATGGCAGAGAAGTACAAACACTGCGCCGAGCAGGTTTCGGAGCGATTGTTCGGTAAGCGGGACATCGCAAATTCAGATTATATGTTGCAAAAGGCGAGAGGCGGGGAATAGGCCATGCTTACGGTTAATTCCCTCATCGGGTTTGGGGCGATGGCGGCGGGGAGCATCACTCTCGGCGTCTTTGTGGGCGGGTCGATTAACGGCGCATCCCAAACCACCATGGATTACATCACCATTGCCGTTATCGGTAATGCGGCCACCTTCAATACATTGTCGACCTCAAGGCAGTCGCAGGGCATGTGTGCTGACGCCAATCGGGGCGTCTACGCTGGCGGTTATGTTTCGGGTACGAGAACCAATAACATCTCTTATTTTTCCATCCCCAATTTTAGCTCCAATACAAGCTTCGGCACGTTAAGCTCTGCGCGGCACTCTTCTGCGGGATGCAGTGATAAGAACCGTGGTCTTTTTGGCGGGGGAGACACTGGAAGCAAGGTCAACACTATTGACTATGTGACTATTCAGACGGTCGCAAACTCAACTTCCTTTGGATCGCTCACCGTGGGTCGTGATGGCTTGGGGGCTGTTGCAGACACAACACGCGGTCTGTTTGGCGGTGGGCTTGCCTTAAATGCTTCTGCGGTTTGTGATTACGTTACTATTGCCACGACAGGTAATGCCACCAATTTTGGCAATCTCACCCTAGCGCGGCTGTATCTTGCAGCCACGGAGAGCGACACGCGCGGGGTTTTCTTTGGTGGCACAATCGGCACAACTAGGCAGACAAGGATTGACTATCAGGTCATTCAAACTTTGGCCGCAGCCACCACGTTCGGAACACTGGCGACCGCGAGAAGCTACCCTGCGGCGTGTTCAAATCTTTCAAGGGCTGTATTGGGAGGTGGCCTGTTGGCCGCTAACACTGCCACCATGTTATATTTTGACATAGCCACAACTGGAAACGGGACATCATTCGGAGACCTTACACTAGCTAGAACTTGGTTTGCCGCAGTATCAGCCTAGGCAGGAGAGAGACATGACTGAATACGCGCTTCTCATCGACGGCGAGTTCAAGGAAATACGACTTTTCGATACGAAGCCGGTGAACATCCCGCATAAGTACATTGTCTGGTACGAGGTCGTGCGCGCTTACGGTGATACCTTCACAGGCATAGCCAACGGCAAATGGTACATCCTGACGCCTGAGCAGACATGACCACATACCAAGCCAGCGCATTCGATCTACAGGCTTTTGAGGCCACGCCCCTTGCGGTCGTTCTCAACGGCGGAAGCTATGTCGTCACCGGCACAGATACCAGCCTCAAGCTTAGCGAGGTCGTCGCAGCCAATGCCGGTGCATATGCTGTCGCTGGTTCGGACGTGGCGTTCTTTACCCAGACCGAGAGTTCCATCGTCGGTACTGGCGGCACCTATGCCGTTGCGGGTGCCACAGCATCCGTGTTTTACAACAGCGCGGTCATCGGCTTGCCCGGCACCTACGAGCTTGATGGCAAGACCGTCTCCCTGCGCAAGTCGACCAGCACCGATGGCTTTCAGTCGGACGCGTTCCAGTATCTCAGCTACCAGATGCCGTTTGCGGCGGTCAGTGTACGGGTCGACAGCGCCAGCTATGCGCTCTCCGGGGGCGAGGCCCTGTTGCGGCCTTCCGTGACCAAGCTGGCACTGAACAGCGGGGTTTACGCCATCACGGGCGGTGACGCCGCCCTCGACACCCGCTGGTATACTGCGGCGGAAGCCGGGACCTACGCCGTTACCGGCGCGAACGCATCCCTGCGCAAGCCGCTCAGCACAGGTTACGTCTTTGTCTGGATGGGCAATGACTGGAAAGAAAAGCCCGTCCGCGTCTGGGATGGCACAACTTGGCGGGCGTGCCCCCTCAAGTTTTATCGCAATGGTTGGAGGCTCGCATGATTGTCACCGCGTCACCATTGGGATATAGATATGTTTGCTTGCGCTAGAGGGGTCCGTTTTATGCCGCCAGTAGTGAATGACACAACCCTTTGGCTCAGGCAGGCGTTTCCCACGCCGGTTGTCGTGACGCTGATCCTCTACACGATGGGGGCGTCAACCTACGTCTCGTCGTGGAAGAGCGAGATCGAAGCCAAGCTGAGCGCATTGGAGAAGGTCGCCCTCTCCATGGGTTCGCACGAAAATCGGCTTGTCGTTCTGGAGCAGCAGTTCATCCAGATCAGGGAAGACCTTGCCGAGATAAAACTCATGCTGCGCGAGAAGCGGGCCAGCGCCATCCCCAAAATCCAGACGTTATCGCCCGCCAGCGCATTACCGGAGGTTCAATGAGCCGCAAAAGCACCAACTGGATTGTCCTGCACTGTTCCGCCACGCGCGGGGTTCAGGACATCGGCGCAGCCGACATCCGCCGCTGGCACAAGGACAAGGGCTGGAAGGACATCGGCTACCACTTCGTGATCCGCCGGGACGGCAAGGTCGAGAAGGGCCGCGCCATCGACGCCATCGGCTCCCATGTGCAGGGTCACAATATCAACAGCGTTGGCATCTGCCTTGTGGGCGGTATCGACGACAAGACGTGGCAGCCCGCTGACAACTTTACGGCAGCGCAATGGAAATCTCTCAAGCAGCTTGTCGACACCCTTGTAAAAAGATATCCTGCTGCAAAGGTTCTTGGCCACCGGGATTTTCCGAAGGTCCAGAAAGCGTGTCCGTGCTTTGAAGCCAAGGTCTGGGCCAAGAAGAACGGGTTTCCAGTCTAACGAAAGGACAACCAGATGTTTAGTTCCATCGACAAGGCCCTCGCCGCTCTCGTGATGGCGGTTCTGTTCCTTATCAATTACTTCTTCGGCGTCAACCTTAGCTGGGTGTCGCAGGACACGGTGGCGACCGTTATCGGTCTGCTGATGCCGGTGCTTGTCTGGGCGGTGCCCAACAAGGCGAAGCCGACCGTATGATGTGGCAGGAAGCAGTCGCCACCGCAGTGGTGATCCTCGGCCTGTTTGCCGGGGCTTTCCTCTACGGTCGCCGTCCTGCTTTCTGGATCGAATTTGGGGTGCGCATCTTCACAGCGGTGCGGCCCGCTGTGTGGAACTACCTCACAAAGCGCATGAGCCCCGAAGATGAAGCGCGTATGCACGCCTGCATCAGACGTGGCGGTACGTGGGATAATTTCCGCAAGAAATGTAGAGAGAGCAAGTAATGCCGGGACTTACCCTACTTCGCGTTGTCAGCAACGCCGACCTTGATGCGCAGGAGCGCCGTCAGCAGGACGCCGACCTTGAGGCCCGCCAGCAGAGCCCTCTCATCCTCGGGCTTGCAGCCTACCTGCGCGAATGCTGGGACGCCGCCCAGATGGCGAAACGCCCCATTGAGACCGTTATGCTCAAGGCCATGCGCCAGCGCAACGGCGAGTACGAACCGGAAAAGCTCAACGCCATCCGGGCGCAGGGCGGCTCCGAAGTCTACATGATGCTGACCGAGATCAAGTGCCGCGCCGCCGAAAGCTGGCTGCGTGACATCCTGATGGATCAGGGCACGCCCCCGTGGGACTTGCAGGCAACGCCGATCCCCGATCTGTCACCGACCGACATGGAAGAACTGAAGCAGGCGTTTGCCGAGCAGGTGCTGATCACCATGCGGCAGACCGGTCAGGCTCCGACCAAGGCCGACATGATGGAACTGAAGGAGGTCGTCGCCCAGCAGTTCCGCTTCAAGCTGTTGCAGACGGCGCAGAACCGCGTCGAGCGCATGAAGACCAAGATCGAAGACCAGCTTGTGCAGGGTGGCTGGTCTGACGCCTTCAACGAGTTCATTACCGATCTGGCGACCTTCCCCTGCGCCTTCATCAAGGGGCCCATCGTTCGCCGCCAGCGGTATCTCAAGTGGAACACGTCACCCGAAGGGCGCACCACCGTGGAGCCCGGCGAGCGCATTGCGCCCGAGTACGAGCGCGTCAGCCCGTTCAATATCTACCCCGAGCCCGGCGTTACCCGTATCAATGACGGCTATCTTTTCGAGCATCACGAACTGACCCGGCAGGCGCTGGCCGATCTCATCGGCGTTCCGGGCTATGACGAGCAGGCCATCCGCAAGGCGCTGGAGAACGGCCCGCAGTCTTCGTGGGTGACACCCATGGAGGACGATGCCCGCGAGGAGGAAGAGCGCAAGTTCTACACCGAGATGCGCCCGACCGATGTGTATGACGCAATCGAGTTCTGGGGCAAGGTGTCCGGCAAGATGCTCCGCGAGTGGGGCATGACCCCCGAAGAGATACCGGACGAGGCCAAGGAGTATGACGCCAACGTCTGGATGGTCGGCACCATGGTCATCAAGGCCGTGCTGAACTACGACCCGCTGGGCGAGAAGCCCTACGCCAAGACCTCGTTCATCAAGACGCCGGGCTCGTTCTGGGGCCGGTCCATCCCCGAGATTATCGAAGACCTCCAGAATATCTGCAACGCGGCTGCCCGCGCACTGGTCAACAACATGGGCATCGCGTCCGGTCCGCAGGTCGAGCTTAACCTTGAGCGCCTGCCGCCGAACGAAGAGATCACCACGATGCACCCGTGGAAAATCTGGCAGGTTCTCAACGACCCGCTGGGCAGTTCCGCACCGGCCATCCGCTTCAACCAGCCGACCGACAACTCCGGTTCGCTGATGGCGGTCTACGAGAAGTTCAGCCGTCTGGCCGACGACCACTCGGGCATCCCCTCGTACATCTATGGCGACACGGACGTGCAGGGCGCTGGCCGCACGGCGTCCGGGCTTTCCATGCTCATGGGCTCCGCTGGCAAGGGCATCCGGCAGGTGGTGATGCACATCGACCATGATGTGGTGAAGCCGATCATCCACCGGCAGTTCGTCTACAACATGCGCTACGACGATGACGAGAGCATCAAGGGCGATGCCCAGATCATACCGCGTGGTGCCGTCAACCTCGCTGTCAAGGAAACCACCAATGTTCGCCGCGTCGAGTTCCTGAACGCCACGGCCAACGAGATCGACATGGGCATCATCGGACCCGATGGCCGCGCGGCCATTCTGCGCGAGATTGCCAAGGGGCTCCAGATGCCGGTGGACGAGGTTGTGCCGTCCCGCGAAAACCTCGCGGCCAAGAAGAAGGCGCAGGAGCGCATGGCGATGCAGCAGATAGCAGCGCAGGGAGGCATGGGGGGTACAACCCCGCCGGGGCAGCAGCCCGCCGCCCAGCAGCTTGATCCCGGTGGCGCACCCCCCGGTGGCACCAACCTCGTCGCCAACCCGCAGACCGGCCAATGATCCGCCCGGAAGAAGACATCATTCAGATGATCGCCCGGATGTCCGGGCATTATCCTGAAATCGCCAAGTGGCTCAACGACTGGCGCACCCGCGAACTGGAGCAGCTACCCAATGTGGGGGCCGCTGTGCAGATCGCCCAAGGCCGGTGCCAAGTGTTGACAGAGCTATGTAAACTTGTTAATAGTTCCCGTGAGTTGGCTGCACAACCGCGCAGACGGTAGCATCCACCGCAAACAAATTAACGCACGCACACCGAGAGGAGCGTTTGTATGGCCCTACCCGAGCAGATCAGAAAGCAGTCCGAGGCTATTGCCAAGCACTACGAGGAGATCAACGCCGATGCGGTTCAGGAAACTGGCGCAGGCGAAGACGCTTCCGTAGGCGAGGAAGCCAACGGTGCCGCTGACCCTGCACCTGAAGCCGCGCTTAACGAGAAAAAGCGACCGGCTACCACCGTAGATGAAACTGCTGAGCAGCGGTATCGCACCCTTCAGGGTATGTATAACGCCGACACTGCCCGCTTGCGGGCTGATAAGCAGGAACTCGCCTCACGGGTTGAGCAGCTTGAAAGGCTGCTGTCGTCTCTATCTTCTGCGCCTGCACAGTCTACCGCTAGCTTTGCTAGCAACGAAAAGCTCATCACAGATAAAGATATTGAGGACTACGGAGACAGCATCGAAGTGATGCGCCGTGTGTCCAAAGAGGAAACCATTGCCTCCCAACGTAAGATTGCAGAGCTTGAAAAGCTCATCCGCGATCTTCAGGTGCAAGTGGTTCCTCGCGTCGAGGCGGTCGCCCAGCGACAGGCCAAATCTGCTGCTGATGCTTTCTGGACCGACCTGACAGCAGTCGTACCGAACTGGAGAGACATCAACCAGAACAAGGATTTCCATGCGTGGCTCCTTGAGGTCGACCCTCTGACTGGTGTGAACCGTCAGACCCACCTCGCGGATGCGCAGAAAAATCTGGATGTTCGTCGCGTGGCGGCGTTCTTCAGTACGTGGCAGGGGAACACTGGCCACAGCATTGCTCACGAACCTCGGGACGTTGCAAAGTCTCAGCTTGAGAAGCAGGTTGCCCCCGGACGTGGCCGCACAGCGGCTGCCCCCTCGGCACCCCAGTCCAAGACGTATTCGGCGGAAGACATCAAGAAGTTCTTCAACGATGTACGGCGTGGCGCATTCAAGGGCCGTGAGACCGAGCGCGACCGTATCGAACGCGATATCTTCGCCGCCCAGCGCGAGGGTCGCATAGTCGCAAATGGTTAAACGGAGCCCATAAATGGCATTCCCTACCGCACCCGGTCGCCCGAACTATTCGGGTAACTTCATCCCCGAAATCTGGTCGGGGAAGCTGATTGAGAACTTCTATGGCGCCACGGTTCTCGCGGCTATCTCCAACACTGACTACGAAGGCGAGATCAAGGGTCAGGGCGATACGGTCAACATCCGTACGCAGCCCAACATCACGATCCGCGATTACGTCAAGGGTCAGAACCTCGTCGTCGAAACGCCGGACAAGCCGAAAATCCAGCTTCTCGTTGACAAGGGCGAATACTTCGCTTGCGTCGAGGACGACATCGACAAGGTGCAGACCGATGTCAAGCTGATGGATATGTGGTCTAAGGATGCTTCCGAGCAGATGAAGATCAAGATCGACCAGCGCGTTCTGACCGACATCCTGCCGGACATCGCCGCCGTCAACAAGGGTACGGCTGCTGGCCGCGTCTCTGGCGCGTTCAACCTCGGCACGTCTGTCGCTCCGCTCACCGTCTCCAAGGACGGCGTTGGTGGCACGACCTCCGTGGTCGACCTCATCGTTGACATGGGCACCGTTCTCGACGAAGCCAACTGCCCCGAAAGCGGTCGCTTCCTCGTGATCCCCGCGCGTATGGCCAACCTCATCAAGAAGTCGGAACTGAAGGACGCGTCGATCACGGGCGACAACCAGTCGGTTGTGCGCAACGGTCGTCTCGGCATGATCGACCGCTTCACGCTGTATGTCAGCCATAACATCAACATCTCTTCGGGCAAGTACAGCATCATCGCTGGCACGAAGATGGGCCTCACCTTCGCTACGCAGATGACCGAAATGGAAACCCTGCGTTCCGAAACCACCTTCGGTGACATCATTCGTGGGCTTCAGGTTTACGGCTACAAAGTCGTCAAGCCGGAAGCTCTTACGACCGCTGTCGTCCAGTTCTAAGGAGACCTGATAATGGTTGCATATACCGACAGCCTTGGCATCAATAAGGGCGCAGTCGCCCTTGCTGGTTCCTACACCAACCGCCTATCGGTCATTGAGTACGATATCGACTTTCGTGCCATTGCCGCCGCCCGCACGGCAGCCGGTGCCACCGCACTGGCCGCTACCGACACGCTTGTGCTGGCGACCCTGCCGAAGGGCACGTACATCGTCGGCGGCAGCGTCCGCGTAATCCGCGCAGAAGGTGCCGCTGGCACCATCGACCTCGGCATTACCGGCACGCTGACCCTGTTCGGTGACGACATCAACTGCAATGCCGCCGCTGGCACCATGACCGGCACGACCACCGCTGCGTTCCTGACCGCTGACACCGCTCTGGTGATGACGGTCAACTCGAACAGCATGGACGTGGCCCGCGTGCTGCTGCGCGTCCTCGCAGTCGACATGGGTACTAACCCCGGTTCGATCCCCAACGTGACGTAACCTGATGGGGGCCGAAGCCCCCATCCCCTCATAGGAGATCGAACATGGGTATGTATTCAGGCGTTGCGCGTGATAATGTCACCATCACCAGTGGCAACATCACCGTCCAGCGTTTCCGCAACACCAACAACTCGCCGGTCACGAAGACAGCTTCGTTCACCCTTGGTGCCGACGAGAACTTCGTTATCTGCAACGGCACGGGCTCTATCACCGTGACGTTTCCGGCGGCGTCTACCGCTCCGGGCCGCGTGGTCTGGATCAAGACCATTGCCGCGCAGACGGTTGTGTCCGCGTCTTCCAACGTGGTTCCGGCCAACTCGGCCACCGCTGGCACGGCGATCCTCGCCGATACGGCTGGTGTCTGGGCCATGCTGGTAAGCAATGGGACGAACTGGGTCATCATGGCCAACTAATGGCGGGGGCTTCGGCCCCCTCCTATTTGAGAGGTACAGATGGCTACTGCGCTTACCGGGTCTCGTGTAAAAGACACGTACTCCCAGCTTCTGCATGTTGACGGTGGCGTAGGTTCCGCCGAGAAGATCGTCCGCACGGGTACGGGCGCGGCCACCGCGCTGAGTGTAGGCACCAACTCCGTTGCCGTTGAGAACATCCGGCTGGACGGCAACACCATTTCGACCATCAACGCGGACGGCGACCTGAACCTCACGCCCAACGGCACTGGCAAGGTTGTCATCGGCGCTGCACAGGTTACGGGCGGCACGGTTTCCGGCATCACTGATCTGGCCATCGCGGATGGCGGCACTGGCGCTTCGACCGCTGCGGACGCCCGCACCAATCTTGGCCTCGGCTCCATGGCCACGCAGAACGCTTCGACGGTGGCAATCACTGGCGGTTCCGTTCTTGCATCCACGGCTACCGGCTACGGCACAACGGGCGGCATCGGCGGCGGTGTCACACAGGATACGAGCAAGTCGACAACCGTGGTGTTGAACAAGCCCTGCGGCCAGATCACCATGCACAACGCCAGCCTTGCCGCTGGCGCGCGCGTGAGCTTCACACTGACAAACAGTTCAATTGCCGCTACCGATGTGGTAGTTGTGAATATATCCAGTGCTGCCACAGCGGACGCGTATGCACTTACCGTCACAGCCGTTGCAGCGGGGTCGTGCCGTATCCAGCTTGCCAATCTCTCGGCCAGCCCTCTCGGTGAGGCATTGGTTTTGAACTTCGCCGTAATCAAAGCCACTAACGCATAGGAGATGTAATATGGCTGGATCATCTACAAGGAACAAATCGGACGGTAGCGGGTATCAGCGCAACGAGAACGGCAAGTCCGATTTTTCGTCGCGCTCACGCACCAGCTTCGACAACGCGGTTAAGGCCAACCAGCGTATAAACAACTATACGCCCAAGGGCGACCGGGAGCAGAGCGTCAATCGCACCGGCAAGGGCAGCCGTCTGGCTGGTCCGCTGAGCGGCGCGCTAACGTCTTGGATGGGTTCTCAAAAACCGAAGGTCGCTGCTGCGCCCAAGCCCAAAGTAAAGCCCGTGGTTCCGGCTGTCCGCAAGCCGACCACGATCAATGTGCCGGGCGGCGGTCTGGCCACTGGCAAGAAAGCTTCGTCTGGCCCGATGTCGACCAAGCAGGCGCAGTCCATGAAGCCCGGCAACTACTCCAACAAGAGCGTGTCGATGGGCGGAAAGACCTACAACGGCTTCACCGTTGGCAGCCGCACGGACAGCAAGGGCCGCACCACCAAGTCGGTCGGCAACTGGACCTCTGCGCCGTCTCGCAACAGCGGCTCCACGGCGTCCAAGAGTGTGTCGTCCAGCCGCGCGTCGAACCCGGCCAACTCGCGCAACATGAAGAACTGGTAGTATCTGGTTATGAAAATGTGGCTCAAGCACACCGAAGATGGGTCGGTGTACGACTGGAACGAATACCTCGCCAAGCACCCCAAGCTGGTTGCCGTCAGCGACGAGGAGATGTTCCCCGAGAAGTACGCGCCGCCGCAGATTGTCGCCAAGATGGAGGCGATCAAGGCCAAGCGTACTGAACAGCTTGCGCTGTTCACCGACATCATCCCCGAAGAAGTTCCTCCGACCAACGAGGAACTGGATGCTGAGCTTACTGTCCGTACGAGGAAGCGTAACAAGTGACACCCGCCGATATCATAGCCGAGTGCCGCCGCCTGCTTAACGATACGGTCGAACCGTACCGCTACAGCACGACGATGTTGCTCGGCTATGTCAATCAGGCGCTGAAACGTACTGCCGTGCTTCGACCGGACCTGTTCGGGAAGGTGGTGGATATTGCCACCACCCCCAACTCGTCCATCCAAGACCTGCCTGCCGATGCCCATCGCCTGCTGGACATCTTTCAGATCAAGGACGGCACGACTGTCACCGAAACCGACCGCGAGACGCTGAGCCGCTACTCCCCTTCGTGGATGACGGAAACCGGCACGCCGGTCAACTTCATGCGCCACCCGCGCAACCCGACCAAGTTCTTTCTCTACCCCCGCCCCGGCAACGGCGTTGTCCTTGTCGGAGAATACGCATCCGCGCCCGCCGATGTCGCTGTCGATGCGGCGATCCTGCAACCAGCCGCCTCGTTCTTCGGCGCGCTGGTCGACTGCGTTATGTTCCTTGCCTCGTCGGTCGACGACGAGCATGTCAACAGCGGGCGGTCGAAAATCTTCCTCGACAGCTTTACGCAGCAGCTTGGCGTCTCGCTGGAGAACCGCCCGCTTACTGACACGAAGCAAGCCGGGCTCAGGCCCGGCGCTGGTCTGACCCCGCTCGGTGAGGTGTACTGATGGCGTTGCGGATGTTCGACACTCTGGTGCCGCTGGTGCTTCCCTCGGTGCCGGGGGCACCCTACCCGCTGGTCCTCAAGTACATCCGCGAGGCCGCGATCCGCGCCTGCGAGACCACGCTGCTCTGGCGGCACGCCGAACCGCCGTTCGTTCTCCAGCCGGGCTCCTACGAGAATTTCTTCCGCAAGCCGATTGGCACCGTAGTTCACGTTGTGTTCCGGGCGTCCTGCAATGACCAGCCGCTGGCCCGCGTTTCGTTTGAGGATGCGCTGGATATGTATCCGGCATGGGCGCAGCGGTTCAACGGCCTGACACCGGACCAGCTTTGGGCGGGCACCGACCCCGACACGCTGAACGCCGAAGAGTTCAACGAGCAGCTTTTCAACGGTGACGCCGACATCAACCTGCCGCCGGAAGCGACCGAAGGTGGCGGCTCGCCGCGCATCTTCACCCAGATTAACCCCGACAAATATGTTGTGCTGCCGCTGCCCAACGATGAGCAGCCCTATACGCTGAAGCTGTTCTACGCCCTCAAGCCCACCAAGGTGGCGACCGGGATGGACGAAACCATTCTCGACGAGCTTGAGGATGTCGTCATCCATGGTGCGTTGCAGCACCTTCTGGTCATGCCCAAGGTTGTCTGGGGCGACCCGATGATGGCCAGCTACCATGCCAAGCAGTATCTCAAGACCGTCACCGAACGCCGCGCCCGCGCCAATCTGGGCAACAGCCGCGCGACCCTGACGGTCCGCTTCAACGATTTCGCATAGGGGGTCTAGGTGGGTATCGTCCTGTCAAACAACGCTGCCTCGCTACTGGCTGCGGACATCTCTGCCATCACTGGCACGATGACCATCACGCCCGGCGATGGCATCGAATTCCCCGACCCCAGTTCCGGTGATTACTTCTACTGCACGCTCATCGGCACGGACGGCAGCATGGAGATTGTCAAGGTCACTGACCGGACGATTGACGTGTTCACCATCGTGCGCGCGCAGGAGAACACCACCGCCAAGGCGTTCCCCACTGGAACGCTCGTTGAGCTTCGCGTCACGGCCCAGACCATTCTGGATGCCGTGGACACCGCCGTGGCGGATGTCACGCTGGATGACTTCGGTGTCACGGCGTCTTCCGCCGAGATCAACATCCTCGACGGGGCCACGCTCAGCACGGCGGAACTCAACATCCTCGACGGGGCCACGCTCAGCACGGCGGAACTCAATATCCTCGACGGCGTTGTGGCCTCTTCGTCGGACTTCAACAAGCTGGTGGGTCTGGTCGCCACGTCCTCCGAACTCAACAAGCTGGCCGGTACGACCGCGACCGTCTCGGACTTCAACAAGCTGGCGGCTGTCACCGCCTCGGCGTCTGAACTCAACAAGCTGGCCGGTGCCACACCGACGACTTCCGAGATCAACAAGCTGTCCGGCCTGACGGCTTCCACCGCCGAGCTTAACAAGCTGGCGGGCGTCACGGCTACGACGACCGAGATCAACTACCTGTCCGGCGTCACGTCCAACATCCAGACGCAGATCAACAGCTTCGCCACGTTCCCTGCGGGGGCGATCATCCCCTACGCCGGTTCGGCGGCACCCACCGGCTGGGCCTTGTGCCAAGGGCAGGCAATCAGCCGCACGACATTCGCCACCCTGTTCGCCGTTATCGGCACGACCTATGGTGCGGGCAACGGCTCCACCACGTTCAACGTGCCTGACCTGCGCGGACGCGTGGTGGCTGGTAAGGACGACATGGGCGGTGTCGCGGCCAATCGCCTGACCGGCACGTCCGGCGGCGTGACGGGCTCCACCCTTGGTGCATCCGGCGGCACCGAGACGCACCTGCTTACCGTCACCGAAATCCCGGCGCACAGCCATGTGATCACCTATGACCGCGAGAGCCCGCAGGGCGGGTCCGGCGACAACGCCGCGTGGAACCTGCGGGCTACCGGCGGTGCCTACAGCGGCACGACGACTTCGGTCGGCGGCGGGGCCGCCCACAATAACGTCCAGCCCACGCTCATCATGAACTACATCATCAAGACATGACCGCGATAAAGATCACCAAGTTTCTCGGCACGGCCCCGCGCAACAGCCCGGAGCTTCTGTCGGAAACGTCTGCGCAGGTTGCTCGCAATGCCAAGCTGTATTCGGGCGACCTGATCCCGTATCCGCAGCCGGTCATCATTGGCAACACCAAGCGCACCGGCACGCTTCAGACCCTGTACGGCTTGCGTGATCATGCCAGCGCGGAGATCGCGTGGCTGTCGTTCAACAACTACGTAAACATCGTCACGCCCGCGACCGACGAGCTTGAGGAGCAGCGGTTCTATTATACCGGTGACGGCCAGCCCAAGGTCAGTACCTACGATCTGGCGGTCGGCTCCAGTTCCGGCCCCTACCCCGTGGATTATTACGAACTCGGACTGCCGCTGCCCAAGACCGTTCCGACCCCCACGCCGGTCAAGTTCACCGCAGCGGTGGCGCTTACCTATTCCCGCGATGCAGCAAACATCGTCACGCTCAAGACCGTCGAACGCCACAATCTGAAAGCCGGGTTCGTGGTGTCAATCTCGGGCTTCGCCTATCGCTATGGCACGTACAGCCGGTCCGGCACGACGATCACCGTCACGATCAACGACCACGGCATCACCACTGGCGGCACCATCTTCCTTGAATTCTCGTCCGGCACGGCGACGACCAACAGCTATGTCGTGACTGCCACTGGCACCAACACCTTCGTGGTGACGGACACCGTGAGCGGCGCGACCAGCGGCAACGTGAAGTGGGACATCCGCGACCTCAACACCATTGCCGAAGCGGCGGTCATCGACGACACCACGATCTCGTACTTCTCGCCCGGTCCGCAGGTTGCCGAAACGACCGTCACGAACACCGGCACCTACACGCAGACGGCCAGCGCCACCGCGACGATCACCAGCACCAACCACAGGCTGGCAACCGGTGATCAGGTTTATCTGCGTTTTACATCGGGCACCGCGATCAGCGGCGTGTACACGGTAACTGTAACCGGCACCAATACATTTACCGTCATCCTGACGGCCAGCGCGACCACGAGCGGCAGCGTCGAGATATTCACGGCGGTCGGCAGGGTTGACCTTGGCGACCAGCTTCAGGCGCGCACCTACCTCTACACTTGGTTTACCCCGTGGCGCGAAGAGAGCATCGGCTCCGAGCCGACCGAACCGATCTACGTGCGCGAAGGCCAGATTGTCACGCTGTCGAACCTGCCGAACATCAAGCCGCTGGGCAAGAACAACATCGGCGGCATCCGCCTGTACCGCACGCTCGCCACCACATCGGGCAGCAACTTCTTCCTGCTCAAGACCCTGTGGTTCCCGGCGGCTGTCGTTCAGGTCAGCCGCACCACCGGCGCGGTCAGCGTGACCATGGCGCAGTACCACAACCTGCGTGTCGATGACCGCATCAAGCTGGTGTGTTCGTCCGACCCCACGTTCGACGCCGTGGATGCCGTAGTGACCCGCGTGGTGAATGCCGACACGTTTGAGTTTGCCCAACCCGGCGATGACGTGGGGCCTGCGCCCGCCATCGGTTCCCTCTACTACGACATCTCCGAGAAGAAGACGCTTCCTGCCCGCTACTGGGGTGACGGCGGCGACTTCACGTTTACGGACGACTTCAACTTCCGCAGCCTGCGCACCACGCTAAGCTCGACCGAATACGAGATGCCGCCGGAAAAGCTGCGTGGCCTGACCGTCATCCAGAACAACATCCTCGCGGGCTTCGTCGGCAACGACCTGTATTTCTCGGAGCCCGGCCAGTACCACGCATGGCCCAGCCAGTACCGCCGCTCGCTGGAATACGACATCGTGGCGCTCGCCACCTACAGCGGCCTGCTGCTGGTGCTGACCACGGGCTTCCCCTACCTCATCGAAGGTAGCTCGCCGTCCACGCTGATCCCGCAGAAGCTGCCGGTGATGTATCCGTGTGTCAACGCCAAGTCTGTCGTGCAGACAAGCTTCGGCATCGTGTGGTCTACGCATGATGGTCTTGCCGTGTTCAACGGCAACAGCGCCCAGCTTCTCACCAAGTCCGTCCACCACAGCGATACGTGGAATAGCTGCACGCGCCCGGCCAATCTCGTCGGCTCCGTGTTCAAGGAGAACTACATCGCGTCTTGCGGGCAGGCGTCACTTACGCTGGAGAGCGTGGAGAGCGGCAGCGAGACCGGCCTGTCGTTTGTCGACCTAGACTTCGCATTCACCGCCGCGTGGTTCGACAACATCGCCAACGCCCTGTATGTCGCCCTTGGCACCAATGGTGACGTGTACCGCATCGACGATCTGGCGCAGCCATCCATGACGATCCGCTGGCGGTCCAAGGTGTTCATCGCCCCCATGCCGGTCAATCTCGGCGCGGCCCGCATCGTGGCCGACTATGACGGCGAAAGCGAAAGCCCGCTGTGGGAAGACATCTCCGAGACGTGGGAGAACGCCGACTACCTCTGGAACGGCGGCTCCGCTATCACCTTCAACCTGTATGTGGACAAGAAGCTCATCTTCACGACCGAACGCACCGACAGCGGCATCTTCCGCCTGCCCGCCGGGTACAAAAGCGATACGTTTGAGGTTGAGGTATTGAGTGCCCTGCGGGTACGCGCTATTCATATCGGTGATACGCCAACATCTCTGGTGACTGTGTAATGGCCCGGTTCGTCGGTATTCCGTCTATCCCATTCGGCATCGACCCGGCAGTGTCACGCACGCTGTATTCGCTGAAGGAGAACGTGGAGCTTCTGACCAACCAGCGGGGCGAGCCTGACCTTGCCAGCGCGGCGCTCCTGTCCGGCAGCATCTCCACCCCCACCGCTGTTGGCCGGTTCCAAGGCAGTTCGGCGCGCGGCACCAGTGTGGTGGTCAACGGCGTTGCCGTCCCAACTTCGGCGGATTACGCACGCCTGCTACAAGATTTCAACACGCTCGCTATAGACGTGGCCAATCTCCGCGAAACAGTTAACCTGTTGATCGCACAGTTGAGGAGCCAGCAATGAACGAAGTAACGCCCGGTCTTACCGGCCTTCTCAATATGAGTACGATCATGACACCTCCTGCGTCCATGGCCACGCAGGAGAACGTACCCAATGCAAGCGACACCACGGCGCTGATGCCGTCCTATGCGTTGGGTGGCATGGTCGGTCCCGGCGGTGAGCCGATCCGACCGAATATCCCCGGCCTACCCGGCCTGTCCGGCCCCTCCAGCGGCGGCATGGGAGCGCAGCAGATGGAGCTTGAGGCACGCCGTTTTGTCCAGCAGAACCCGCAGCAAGCCGCTGAAATCCGTGAGACCGTCGAAGAAGCCTTGGCCGAAGGCGACATCACTATGGATCAGGTTAAAGTGCTTTCCAATATGGCGCGAGTGGCACTTCAGAACCCGGAGATGTACCCACAACTCAAGCAAGCCATCCTCTCGCAAGGCATTCTTGAGCAGGACGAGCTACCGCCCGACTTCGATCAGGGGGTGATGTTCATCCTGCTGCTCATCGGGCAAGTTGTCCAAGCCCCGGCAGCGCCGGGGTTAGCTGCCGGGAGTGGAGATGGGAGTGGGCCTGCCGCCCCGCCTGCCTCTGTTCCCGGCAGCGCCCAGCCCTCTGGTGCCCCTATCCCGATGGAGGGCGGCATGCCGACCATGGCCACGGGTGGCTCACTTCCGGCGCAGAGCCCGAACCCTGACGGGTCCATTCCGATCAAGGCACACGAAGGGGAATATGTTATACCGTCCCATGTTGTGCGGGCCAAAGGGACGGACTTCTTTGACAAGCTGGTACAAACCTATACACAGCCGGAAGAATAGAGTAGGATTGCGACCATGGGGCTCTGGAAATCAATCAAGAAGGCCGTCAAAGGCGTTGGCAAGTCCGTCAAAAAGAACTGGAAGACCATCCTTGGCGTTGCCGCTGCGGTTGCCATTCCGTTCGCTGCCCCCGCCATCGGCGGGCTGCTTGCCGGTAGCGCCTTCCTGTCGAGCGTGGCTCCGGGCGTAGCCGCGTTTCTAGGAAGTGGTCTCGGGAGCGCCGCCATCGGCGCAGGTCTCGGCGGTCTGGCTGCCGGTGCAACCGGGCAGAACCCGCTTCTCGGTGCCGCCCTTGGCGGTCTGGGTGGTTATGCCGGTGCGGCGGCGGGCCTTGGGAATATGTTTGGCGGTATTGGCAGCGGTGCTGCCGGTGCTGCGGCCCCTGCCGGGGCGTCTTTCGTTCCTGCCACGGGTGGTATCCTCGACATCGGTGGTGCCACGGTCAACGCGGCGACCGGTCTGGCCGCTGGCGGCGCAGCCGCTGCCCCCGCTGGTATTTCGATAGGCTCCATCGCCACCAAGCTGGCAACCAACCCGCAGTCCCTTGGCGCTCTCGCCCAGCTTGCCACCGTGATGTTCAACAAGGACATGACGGAACTGACGCCGGAAGAAGAAGCCCAGCTTCAGGAGGTCGCGGCGCAGGCGGCGACCAACCGCGCGCTGTTTGAGCAGAAGGTAACAGAGGCCCGCAAGGTCGTTCAGGCGGGCACGCCCAATCCCGAGCAGGCATACGCCAACGCCCGCATGCAGGCCGAAGCCCAGTCCGACGAGCAGATACGCGGCATGCCCGCTGGTTTGCAGGAAGCTGCCGACCGCAAGGTCGCCATCGAAGGGGCCAAGCTGGGCACGCAGGGTGCCGCCGTGGATTACGTGCAGGCGATGAACACCCGGCAGGTCGGGCTCAACATGATGCCCGATGAAGCGCCGACTGGTTACAACCAGCTTGCCATGCCGACCTACAATTCGCTCTACGAGCGGCAGAACGACTACAACGAACAGATGAGCAAGGCCGTGGGCAACCTGTTCGGTTCTCTGGCGTAAAGGGGGCGTAGATGGCCGCACCGCAGCAGTATTCCGGCAAGGGCTTTATCCTTGGCGGCGTCACTGACGACACACCCGATTGGCTGGGCTCGTATAACGAGGGCGTTCAGGGCGCGCAGCAGCAGACCCAGAACCGACTGAACCAGCAGGAAAGCAAGCAGCGGATGGCGCAGAACGCTGCGGCGGAAGCCCGGCGTGCGACCGAGTTCGACTGGCAGTCACAGGACCGTGCCCGCACGGAAGCCGCTTGGACCGACCAGCAGGGACTGCCCGGCCTTCAGACACCGCAGGGACCGGCACTTGGTCCAATGGACCCCATGGTCCTCCCGGCTCCCATCGCGCCCAGCCCCGGCCTCATGGAGGACGCCACTCCTGCCGCGCCCGGCAACAACGGCGCGATCACGCGCGAGCAGTTCATCCAGCTTCTGCCTGAGTGGGCGCGCATTGAGCAGGCCGAAGGTCTGCCGCCGAACTATCTCGAAACCATCTCCATGCTGGAAAGCTCCGGTGGCACCAACACCGGCAGCGGCAACAAGTACACCGGCATCTTTCAGGTCGGCCCCGAAGTCGCCGCCGACTTCGGCGTAACCCCCGAACAGCTTCGTGATCCGCGCATCAATGCGCAGGTGGCAGCCAAGCTGGCCGCTCGCAACGCCAAGCTACTGCGGGCGCGTCTGAACCGCGAGCCGCAGCCGTGGGAGCTTTATCTGGCGCACCAGCAGGGCGCTGGCGGCGCTACCTTGCTTTTGCAGAACCCCGACCGCAATGCGGTAGATGTATTAACGGCTGCTTATAGCAACGACCGCACGCGAGCGCAGCAGGCTGTAATCCAGAACGGCGGCGACCCTCGCATGACCGCTGGTGAGTTCGCCCAGCTTTGGGCCAGCAAGTTTGGCGGTGCCCGCCCGCAGCCGTTCACCGGCCAGCCCGGTGTGCAGACGGATGGACAGGTTCCCTTCACACGCGATCCGAACCGGTCGGACCTTGCCAACGACTTCGGCGCGGCCAGCGCCCAGACGGATGCCGACTTCGCCATCGGCACCATCATCAAATCGCTCACGGACTTCAGTGGCGGCGGCGGTCGTACCAACGCGTTCCAGCAGGGGCTGGCCTACGCCTTTGGTGAGAGCGGCGAAGCCGGTAACATGATGGCTGCCAACGAGCAGGCAGAGGCCGCTCGCTCGTGGTATATGTCGTTCGACACGCAGGCTTGGCTGCGCAGCAACCCACAACTTATTGCTCAGGCCCAGTCCGACCCCATCGCGGTCTATAACCAGTACAAGGATCAGGTCGCCCCGGCTGCGCCCGAAGCAGCCAAGGGTGATCTCCCCGCTGGCGTGCAGGAAACCATGCCCGCTGCGCCCGCTCCCGCGCCCGCTGCTCCTGCCCCCACGCCTGAGCCCGGTATCGCCCCGCCCGCGAGCGACGAAGCGTTTGTGACCGCCGCGCAGAGCATCGGTACGGATATCGTCCCGGCTGTCAGCAATGCTGACTTCGCGGGCGTAACCGCGCCCGGCATCGGCACCATCGCCCAGCAGATCATGCGTGCGCCGCCCGGCCAGCAGGCAGCCCTGCCGGACAGCGGGCTCTACATTGCCGAGCCTGCCAAGATCAGCGCCGACCTCAACGAACTGATGACCGCCCGGCAGATGCTGGAGCGCCGCTACAATGACGCCATGCGCTTCCGCGACCGGCAGACGATGCTCGACATCGAAAGCAAGGTCATAGAAGTCGACGCGGCCACCCGCCTGCTCCAGAACATGCAGTCCATCGCGGCACTGGAGGGCGGCGACACGAACCAGATTTCGCAGACGCTCTCCCGTCTCACGGGGGGCCAGACGCGCATTCAGGAGGTTCAGCCCGGTGGCACGTTCAACATCTACCAGAACGGCCAGCTTGCCTATCAGAACGTACCCAAGCAGGCGCTCATCGCCTCGCTGCGCTCGCAGTTCGACCAGCAGTACCAGCAGATGATCAGCGCCCGCGCCAAGCAGGCCGATGCCATTGAGATGGAGCAGGTCAAGCAGGCTGGCCAGACCAACATGGAAGTGGTCAAGCGGCAGGCCGACACGTACAAGGAACTGGCGATCAAGCGCGCCGAGCAGCAGTACAACTCCGACCCGCGCAATGCCGAGTACAGTGCGTCCACCCAGACCGGACCCGATGGCTCCCCGATCCTGTTCCTCACACCCAAGCGCGGCGGGCTCCCGCCGCAAATCTGGCAGCTTGTGCCTGATCTCGGTGTCGATGGTCAGCCGCTTGCCGGGCCGGACGGCAACCCCAAACTTAGCTGGAAGCAGCAATCAACCGGTGGTAACAACACAGTACCGGTGCAGTAAGAGGGCGACATGGTTGGACTGAAAGAACTCGACCAGTTTGACTACGGCGTTCAGTACCAGCGTGGCCAGCCGAGCGTAACGCAGGTTTCCGGTCTTGCCGGGCTGGCATCGCCCGCCACCGTCAATATCTCCAACGCCACGCAGAACTCGCTCAACGACATGCGCCGTCTGGGCGAGATGCCTGTGGCACCGCCCCCGCTGCCGTCCGCGCAGCCGCAAGGGCCGGTCCTCGCCATCAGCCGTTCGACGGGTAAAATCTGGGCCAACGGCAAGCTGTTCACCAGCGACGATGCGCAGGGCGCGGTCGAGAGCGAACCGTTTGTAAATTCGGCACCCGTGCCTGCACCCGCCGCTGAAGCCAGCGACTGGGAGCCGCTGTCGATGGAAGCCTATTCGCAGCACCTCCAGAAGATCAAGAACCCCGGCCTTGGCACGCTGGCGTCCAAGAACTTCGGCATCGGCGTTGATAACATGCAGATGCTTGCCGGTTACGGCATGCAGTTCCTTGGCGCGGAGGAGACCGGGCAGGCTGTCGTCCAGCAGCAGCTTCAGGACATCAACAAGAACGCGCCGTACCAGCGCAATTTCGAGGACGTTGGCTCCAGCCCGGAGCGTGGCTACCTCGACTGGTTCGTTGCCAACCTCGCCCAGCAGGGTCCGAACCTCGTCGAAAGCGTTGTCACGGCTGCCGTTGGTGCAGGCGCTGGTGCCCTCGCGGGTGGCGGTCCCAACCCGGCCACTGCCGCAGGCGGTGTGCTGACCGCACTTGTCGGCAAGCAGGCGTTCAAGCAGGCACTGCTCAGCGCCGCCAAGAAGTACACGGCGGGCGAAGCCCTCGACGCCGCCGAGAGCAAACTGCTGCGCGAAGCCGCTGGCCTGACTGCCGCCGCGCGCAAGGAACTGTTCGATAAGGTCGGCACCATGTCGACCAATACGGCGGGGGTCACTACGCGCTTCGGCGCTGATGACGCGGTTAGCGCCGCGAACACTATCGTCGGTACAGGTGCCACGAACATACTGACTGCTGGCAAATCTCAGGCCATGCTGGGCGGTGCCGCGCTTGCGTCCGGCCTTCAGAACTACGCCACGGGTGTCTCTGACCTGTACGGTGAAAGCGTCGAAGGCGGCGATCCCAGCCGTGGGCTGGCTGCCCTTGGTGGTATCCCGTACGCCGCGCTCGAAACTGTGCCCGAGTACATCGCGGCCATGCGCATCTTCAAGGGCATCGGCGCACGCACCACCGCGCTGGCTGGCAAGAGCAAGCTGGGCAAGGCCGGTGAAATCGGCGCTCGTGTGGGTATTGGCGCTGGCGCTGGTGCGGCTATCGAAGGCAGCACGGAGGTCGGTCAGGAACTGCTGGGCATCGGGATGAACGATGCTGTCGACGCCGACAGCCCGGAGGGCATGTCCCGCATCCTCAACGCCTTCGCCGCTGGCGCTGCCATCGGCGGCTTCATCGGAGCCGGGTCCAACCTCAACACTGGCAAGCCCCACGATGTCCTGTCTGGCGGCACCAAGCCTGCCGACATGGGCGACACCACGCTGACCGGCGAGATCATCCCGCCAGACAGGCCGCGCAGCCCCATCGGCCCTGACGGTTCTGTTGCCGCACTGCCGCCGCCTTCGGCTCCCGCCCTTGGCGGTTCTGCGATCCCCATGCCCGATCAGTCGGCTGCCGCCCCGACCGGCGGTGTGAGCCCCCAGACAGTAGTGCCTCCGGGGGTAGGTCAGACACAGCAGAATATGTTTTCGCAGCAGCCTGCCCAGCAGGCGCTGCCCCCTGCCACAACGATCTACAACCCGGCACCTGCGCCGAGCCCCATGCTCACCGGGCCGGAAATTCCGCAGCGCCCTGCGCCGTCCACCACGCCGTCGGTCATCCCCATGGGTGGTCCTGCCGCTGGCTCCGCGCTTCAGCAAGCAGCCGAAGGCACGCTGACTGGTGGCATCCCCGCTGGCCCGCTGGCCAACCGCTTGCAGCAGCAGGCGGCAGAGGCGCGTGCGCGTGCCACCCAGCAGGCCGAGCGCAATCGCATCACGGCGCAGCAGGATCAGGTTGCCGCAACCAGTGGCTCCGCACTGGCCCAGATCGGTCGTGGCGAGATGGTTCCGCCTATCGACCAGCCGGGCGGTCGCGTCTCCATGGGTGGCGAAGCCACCGGCCAGATGGTCGAGCCCATGACGGGCAAGGCCAAGCTGAAGCGCCGCAAGAAGGGTCAGCCGCTTATCGAAGGAGCGCCCGTTGCCACGCAGCCCCAGCCCGAACCCGGACCAGTTCAAGCGGCAGAGCCAGCAGCAGCGCCAAAGGGCGCGGCTCTTAAGCGAGGTAAAGCGCCGGAAGTCGCTAAAGGCGCAGCGCCGGAAGCCGAAGTAAGCGCCGCCCCGGTCCATGACCGGTACATCGCGGAAGTCGATGACGCCCTGCTGAACCTTGAGAGCAAGGGCAAGCTCAAGGGTATCATCAAGCGCGCCATCCTCGCTGGTGTCATGACGCAGAAGCAGGCCGATGGTCTGGACTATCTGTTCAAGGACCGGGACACCAGCGTGGAGGACATCGCGCCGGACCTGTCCAGCATCATCGAAGCCAACAAGCCGAAGGCCAACAAGCTGAAGCGTGGCAAGGCTACCGAGCAGGGCAAGGAAGTCGTGCCGACCGAGGTGAAGACCGAGGTGGTGCCTGACAAGAAGGAACCGCCGAAGCTCAAGGAGCGCCAGCGCCTACCGAAGCTGGACCTCGCAGCAAAGGACGAGCCAAGCCCAAAAGCGGAAGGGGCCGCAGCCGCCCCCGCGCAAAAGGCTGAACCCGGCACCGCCCTCGCACTGGTTGACGACAAGAAGACCCACTTCGTTGACCCGGAGATCGAAGCGTATTTGAACGCCAAGCGCAGGCGCGAGCTTGCCGACGAAGCGGATTTCGAGACCTCCGACGAGGATATGGTTCAGGATATGATCGACGTTGT
>JBDKRC010000247.1:0-24737 GCA_039683575.1 Armatimonadia bacterium
AACAATGCGGCTGCGCAGCACCATCCGCTGCGGCGCAGTCAACTGACGCGTAGTCTTCTCAAGGTGCTGACGGTCAGCGTCGGAGAGGACAATTGGAACGGCTCGCGGACCAGGCATAGGTCACTCCTTGGTGAAATCATCTGCCTATTCCACAAGCCAGCCGAAATCCTTTTATTTAACTGTTTAGATATTTACTGGACAAGACACTAGTCGCGGTCTGGTGACCGCTCCTACAGGCGGCCGGGTCAGGGCTTCAGTTGCGAGCCTAGGTAGTCCGTCAGGAGGGCTGAGGACGAACGGGCATCGCTCTGCGGGCGCTGCAGATACGGGAGGTCCTGGCCCTGGATCACCAACAGGGCGTTGGCCTGGGCCTCTGTCGCGGAGGCAGCAGGATCGGTCACCGCCGGGGGGATGGCTATGGCGTCCCATTCGGATCGGCCGAAGCTCAGGGACCAGTTTAGTGTCCAGGTATAGTGGTGATGGAAGGTAGCAAAGTCGGACGCCTGGGCGGCAGCAGGGATGGCGAAGATGACCAGGTCTGGCTTGGGCAGGTTCGGGTTGTCGCGCATACCCATCCAACCCCGGGCTTTGGCGGAGGCTTCGAGCTGGGCGAGGGACAGATCGGCCGTCTCCCACCGCTCTACCTCAACTTGGGCGTCTGGGTAGAGTGTCTGCAGCGCAGGACCAATGAGGGCATCATAGGGCGGCATGGCCACAACGTGGAGAGGCTGGTTGGCGGTGAGTTTGGCGGCTACGTGAGGCAGGCCGGGGAGAAAGCCGACGTCGGCGAGGGTTACTTTGCGGCCGGTGATGGTCTCGGCCATCACCTCGGCGAAGAGCTTGTGGCCCCTCATGTTGGGGTGGATGTTGTCACTCATCAAGGCCGTCAACTCGCGCGGGTTGCGCTGGCCTACGGTCTCGTAGGCGGCGAAGCAATCCGCGAGAGGCACCTGCAACTCAGCCGCCAGCCGACGGACGATCTCCGCATGGGCGCGGAGCTTGTCCATAGGTCGTGAGGGGTCGGTGCCGATGGTGTTGGGGGTACAGAGGACGACTTCGGCGCCCGCGGCGCGGCACTTATCCACGATCTGGCGGAGGTTTGCTTCGTAGGCTTCGGGGGTAGCGCGGGCAACGTCGTTCATGCCGAACATGACAACCACGACGTCGGGGTGGTGGGCGAGCACGTCCTTATCCAGGCGGCGCAGGCCGTCCCCGGAGACGTTGCCGCTGAGGCCCGCATTGATGGTCTCCAGCTTGGCCAGCGGATAGAGGCGCTGCAGGGCGAGGCCAAGCATCTCGGTCCAGGCGCGACGGCCACCGGTGTGGTAGTAGACGCCGGTGATGCTGTCACCAAGGCCGGCGATCTTGACGACGCGTTCCCCCGAGGCGAGGGCTTCGTTGACTTTCATGGGAGCGGTGGCTCCTGGGTGGAGGGTGATGAGCGCGAGGATGAGAAGAGCGCTGCGGGTCTTCATGGGGGGAGGTTCGCTAAGCACATTGGGGAGCCCTTTCCGGTTGGAGAGGGCGTTTTCGTGCGGGCTGGGGAGACGTCAGACGGCAGGTGGCGTGAACAGGTAGAGCTTGATGTACGCGTCCCAGGCGGGGCGACGGAGGATTTTGGTGAGCATTGCCTGCTCGCGCGGAGTGCGGGGCCTGATCGGGAAGATCTGCTCGGTGAAGCCGTGCTTGAGCAGGCGGTCGCGCAGGGACATGCTGAGGGTAATCATCTCCTGCGAGCCCCGGTCACGGGTGATGAGCCAGATGCGGCGGTTGAACATGACCTTGCCCTCCGCGAGGCCATAGAATTCGGGATCGTGGCCCACCTCGGCGCGGCCGTGGTAGTAGCGGACGAAGGCGTTCTCGGCGGAGACGATGAGGTCGCCGGGGCGGTCGTTCTCGGCGATGATTCGGCCAACCTGACGCCAGGGAGGGGCAAAGGCGGGGTTCAGGAGTTGCTCGCGCTGGTAGTAGTTGCTAAGCCCGTAACCCCACACGAGCACCAACACCAGCAGGAAGACTACGGCCACCCGCGGTGGGCGACACAGGGCAGTGAGGCCGCACGCGAGCAGCAGGTAGGCCAGCGGGATGGTGAACATGGCGAAGCTGGTGACGCGGTTGGGCGGGACGTTGGCGCCGATTGTGGACATGGTGAGGGTGGCGAGGACGATTGTGATTGGCCACAGCCACAAGGTGAGGGCGGTTTCGGCGTTGCGGCGATGGGTGTAGATCAGGCCAGCAACGAGGAGGACGGTGGTGATGAGGACGGCGGGGATGGTGAGGCCGAAACGCCACGGGTCGATGGCTTCGCCGGTGGCGAGAGAGAAGACCGGGAGGGCGAGTTTGACCAGGGTTCCCCAGAGCGAACCCGCCAGAGGGTCGGACTGGATCTGAGCGACGACAGCGGCTTTGGCGCGCACCATGATGATGAGCGGGATGAGCGGAATAAGAGCGAAGGCAGCACTTCCGGCGACGTAGCCGAGTGTGCGGTAATCGCGGCGAACAAGGAGCATCAGGCCATAGAGCGCGAGGGCGGCGAGGGCGATCTGGAGGCCGAGGAAGTCAGTATAGCCAAGGGCAGCGATGGCGAGGGCAAGCAGCAGGGCGCGCCACCAGACCGGGCGGCTGAGGACGAGGAGGGCGAGGTAGACGGCCAGCATGGTCAGAGCCGCGGTCATGGAGTAGTAGCGGCCCAGGCGGAAATACATCACCACGAGGGGCGAGAAGGCCATGAGCCAGGCGGCGAGGAGGCCTTCGCGGCGAAGCCCGAGGCGGAAGGCGATCAGCCAGCCCAGGGCCCAGGTGAGCAGGGCCCAGGGGATCGAGAAGGCGCGCAGCCAGCCGTCGGAGACGTGTCCATCGGGGGCGGTGCCGGCCCGCAGCCAGAAGTGCAAGAGCAGCGGATAGCCGGGCGGATGGGAGGCGTCGCCGAACATTGCATGGTGGAGGTTGTCGCCGCCGGCGGCGAGGGAGAATTCCTCGTCGGTCCAGAGCTCCCGCCCGCCGAGGTCACACACAAGCAGGCAGGCCAGCAGGAGGCCTGCCGCGAGGAGGTTGATCCGGACCGCATGCCGGGTAGGCTGCAGGTCCGGATCAACCCAGGATAGCGGAGCATTGGCCTCAGACGTCGCGATAGATCTTCCCACAGAGTATGCTGTCGAGGTCTTTGTTGACCGTGTTCCGAGGGGCCTCGCCGGCGATACCGGCCTTCACGTCATCCATGATCTTGTAGCGGATATCCCAGCCAGCCTCGATCGACATCCAGCCGATGTGCGCCGAGAGCGTGGCGTTCGGGGCGCTGAACAGCGGCATGTCCGGCGGCGGCGGCTCCTTCTCATAGACGTCGATGCCGGCGCCGGCGATCCAACCCTCATGCAGGGCCTTCGCCAGGGCCTCGGTCTTGATCAGGCCGCCGCGGGCGGTGTTGATCAGAATCGCGCTCTTCTTCATCATCTGCAACTGGGGCTCGTCGATCATGTGGCGTGTCTCGTCGGAGAGCGGGGTGTGGAGGGTGATGATGTCAGCTTCGCGCAGGACGGTCTCGAAGTCGTAGACCTCGTCAATGCCCAGCGCGCCCTTCTGGCGCTCGTCAATGAACGGGTCGCAGACCATGACCTTCATGCCCAGGGCCTTCATGATGCGGGTGACGCGGCCACCGATGCGTCCGCAGCCGATGAGGCCGAGCGTCTGGCCGAAGAGGCGGTGGACGTCGCCCATGGGAGCGAAGTTCCAGATCTGGGTCTCGGCGGCGTCCTTGAGCACGTCGAGGCTGGCGAAGAGCTTGCGGGCGCAGCACATGATCAGCGCCACGGTCTGCTCGGCGACCTCGGTCGCGCAGTAGTCGGGCTGGTAGGCGAAGCGGATGCCCTTTGCGGTGCAGGCGGGGACGTTGACGTTGTCATAGCCGATGCCGTGGCGGATGAGCAGGACGCACTTGTCGAGGGAGTTGATGACTTCCTCATCGAACGTGGCCATGTTGACGACGATGATGTCGGCGTCCTTGCACTTCTCGATGAGTTCGGCCTTGGGCGACTGTTTGAGCTGGTAATACTCGAATGTGACGTTCGGGAGCTTCGCGAACTGCTCGACTTCCCAGTCGAGGTCATTTTCGATGTAATCGGTGATAACTACTTTCCATTGTTTCACGGGTCCGGATCTCCTTTGCGGCTCTGAATGGGGGAGTATTCGTCGAAAAGCGGAGGGGGACCTGCGTGGGGAGGGAGCCTGTCAGGATGGGCAGGACGGAGGGCTGATCAGGAGCCGGGCAGGTACTCGACGTCTTCGATGTTGGCGAAGTGGAAGTCGCTGGTAACGAGCGTCGCGCCGTGCACGCGAGCGGTGGCGTAGACTATGGCGTCGGCCATGCCCAATCTGTGCTTGAGGGCGAGTTCTGCCGCGAGGAGGGCGATGTTGTCTGTCAGCGGCGCGAGTTGCTTGGTCTTCATCTGGACCGCGGTCTGGGCCGCTAGTTCCTCCGAGATGTCACGAGAGATGACCTTGTAGACCTCGTACATGACAACCGTGGGGACGAGGACGTTGTCGGCAAGGAGATAGTCGCGGTAAGTCTCCGCGTTGGGGCCCTTGAGGATGAAGTCGAGCCAGCCGCAGGAGTCGATGAGTTTCAAAGTCGGTCCTCCTCGTCTTCGATTGGACCGATCTTGGCACCGGCGGCGATGCCATAGAGTTCCTTGAGCGGGCGAAGGGGTACCAGGGTGACCTGGCGGCCCTTCACCAGCGGAACGAGCTTCTCGCCCGCCTTCCAGCCAGCGATTTCTCTTACTGCTTTGGGAATGACTATCTGGTATTTGGATGAAAGGGTGATTGTTTCTGACATTTCTCGATATCGTCTTACGATATTACTATCGATAAGAATTATATAAGAATATGGGCCACCTGTCAAGGCGAGTGGCGGGTCGTTGTTCGGAACAGGCGAGAAGCCTGCGGGGAGAGGCATGTGCCCGGCAGGGACGAGGCGTCACGGCAGCTCAGGTTCCGTTGTCGCTTCGGACTCGTCGAGAGCCTGGGCGACCGCAGACGGCGGTACGGCTGACTTGGGCGGGAGTTTGATGAGGGAGGAGAAGATCATCATCAGCAAAGCTATGCCGCCGCCGCCTATGAAGACCCACCAGTGGCCGTACTTCATCCAGACCAGGCCGCCGAGGGTGGGGAGGGTCATGGACATGGCGTGGTCGAGGGTAATGCCGAGGCTGAGGCTGGCCGTGACGTCTTCGGGGCGCTGAGCGATCTTGGCGAGGTAGGTCGTGCGGGCGTTGCCGACGCCGAACATGACCTCGTCGAGCACGAAGCAGGCGAAGGCAACGTATATGCCCGCAGGGCCGAAGAAGTGCGCCCCGCCATAGCCAAGGCAGATCAGCATGAGGATGAAGGAGTCGAGCACAAGAACCCTGCGCTCGCCCCAGCGGTCGATGAGGCCGCCGATGGCGGGGTTGGTGAAGACCGTGAGCATCGAGTTCATGATGCCCAGCTTGGCGAAGGTGACAACGTTGCGGTGGAAGACCTTGATGAGTACCCACGGGCCGAAGGTGATGAAGAGTTGCTTGCGGGCCCCGAAGAGCAGGCAGAGGACGTAGTAGAGCCAGTATTTGCGGTTCCAGACGAGTTTGGGGCGGGCGGTCTGGCGGCCGATGCCGCGCATGAGAAAGAAGGTGATGGAGCCGCAGAGGGCCATGACGCCGCCAGCGGCGAAGATGAGCCAGAAGGGGGGGCTGGACTGGCCGGCGCTAACCGCCCACGCGAAGCCGGCGCCGAGGATGGTGCCGGCGGCACCGAGGGAGGACACCTGGCCGAGACGGCGGCCGTGGCGCGTTTCGTGGGCAAGGCTCATGCCGATGGCCGACCGGACCGGCATGATGACATGGCTGCCGATGGCCCAGAGGATGGTGTAGAAGACCATCCAGTTCCAGGCGTTCTGCTCGGCGGCGTGCAGATGCACTTGACCCAGGCCAATCATGCCGACGAACGTGAGCAGGGAGGAGAGCCCGGCGACGCGGGTCTCAGGCAGGCAGGCGAGCGCGCCAGTGAAGAAGACGACAAGGAAGCCCGGGAGTTCGCGGGGGAACTCAAGCATGCCGCGGGCTTCGGCGTTGATGTGGAAGACGCCGTCGAGGAAGTTGTTGTAGGAGGTGCCAAAGCAGCCGCTGGCAACGCCGAAGAAGGCGATACCGAGGAAGTAGAGGAGCAGTTGTGGGCTGGCCTGACGGAGGCGCTGGGGCAGATTGGCAACCATGGCTGAGAGCATCCCCAAGAGAATGGGCCGGGGACGTTTGCCCCGGCCCATTCGGTCATTTCCACATCGGTCAGGGTCTTCCTGCCCTAGTCGCCGCCAATGCCCTCGAGAATGTCCGCCAGCCATGACCCACGGCGCTTCTGAGGCCCGCGGAAGGCCTCCTTGAGCCGGTCGCGCTCGTCGTGACGCGGGTGGCGGTACTCGTCGTGCTCACCGTCACGGTCGCACGAACGCTCCGCCAGTTCCGGGCGGGGTTCACACGGGCGCTCTACTGCGGCGGTATCCTGACGGGCCTCGCTGAGGGCGAGGAGCTTGTCGAGTTCGCCGCGGTCGAGCCAGATGCCCTTGCAGCTCGGGCAGATATCCACCAGGACGCCGGAGCGCTCGACTTCCTTCATTTTGTCATCACACACTGGACACTGCATGGGGCTTTCACTTCCTTCTGAGTTGGTATGGCGGCGCGGAACGTGAGCCGGTGAGGCTCAGGCCGCGTCGTCGGCCGCAGTCGGCCCGGGTTTGGGTGAGATCAGGCCACGCGTCATCTCGAACAGGCGTCGGGGCTGGTCGAGAATCAGGGTAAGGGTGGCGACGAGATAGAGGAACGAGAAGACCGAGTGCATCTGGTCGGGGTGCAGGCCGAAGAGTTGGCCGCCGGGCAGGGCGTTGACCGCCACGGGCGCGACCAGTTGGCCGGCGAAGAGCGTGAAGAGCAGGACGGCATGGCCGGGCGTCAGGCGCAGGAGGCACAGCACGGTCACGCCAAGCAGAGACTGCGCGGCGGTGAGCAGGATTTCGCTCATCTGCAGCCCACCCAGGGGAATCGGGTGATCCAGGGCCCCGTGGGCGAGAGCGAAGACGGCTGGAATCATGCCCACGAGCAGAGTCCACTGGTTGAGCTTGGCTGAAAGAAGACTGCCGAGCGCCAGACCGGCGCGGCCGCGGAGGGCGAACATGACGGCGACGGTGAACTCCGGGGCCTCGGAGGCCAGCGGGGCGAGCCATTGGACCAGGAGGAACTTGCTGATGCCAAGGGCCTCGCCGGTGCCGATGAGACCCTCGCAGAAGCGTTCGGCGTTGGTGATGATGACACCGGCCGCGAAGGCGAACATGACCGCGGTGGTGAGGCGCCGCTTCAGCCGGGGCAGGGCAATCAGGTACTCCGCCGGGCCCTCGACATGGCACTCGGCACAGGGCCGGCGGCTGGCAATGGCGATGTACCAGCCGTAGAGGCTCATGAGCACGAGGCCGTCGTACCACATGAGGGAGCCCTTGAGGGGGATGAGCAGCGCATAGACGGTGGCGGCGACGAGGAAGGCGATCTCAGTGCGGCGCTCGGGGTCCAGAGTGACCGAACGGCGGTATTTGAACCAGAAGAGGCCGGTAACCAGCGGCCACGCCACCCCGATCAGCAGCCGGTTGGCCCCGGTCATGTTCGCGATGGCGTACTGGGAATAATCACCGCCGGGGAACTTGCCTGCCTGCCAGGTGAAGTACATGTCCACCGCGTACTCAGGCAGGACGGCGATCAGAGCGACCACAGCGAGGGCGAGGGCTTGTGAGATGTCGGCTTGAGCGGCATCGCACGCCCAGAGCAGGAGAAACGAGGAAGCGAGGATCGCCGTCCCGGCGGCGAGGGCGGCCAGCGGCGGCGAGAGGTGAATACCTAACAGAGGGACTGCAAGGCCGGGCAGACACCCGGCAACGGCAAGGGCGACAGGCAAAAGCGGTCGGGGGAGTAGCATCCGATCCTCCAGGGGTGTGGCAGACAAAGGGCCACACATGTTGATGTGTAGCCGAAAGTCTGACACCCGGAGAGAACCGGTCGGAGGGCCAGAAGTTGCCTTCGTATTGTTGGCCCTGTCGGGGCGAAAAACGCCCTGCTACTCCCCTTCAGCTTGGCGCGCATGGCGCGCGCTGCGATATTCAGTTGTGAGGTTTGAACGTCCCGCGGCGGGATGAGAGTTCCCGGGCGGGCAACCGGAGCGGGCGAGACGCCCGCACTACGCGATTAGCACACGTCCAGGTCTTCGTAGATCGGGAACGCGGCACAGAGGTCTTCGACCTGCTTGCGGACGTCGTCAATCACTGCCTCGTTCGGGGTGCCGTCGTCCTTGCGGCCTTCGTGAACGATGCGGGCGATCCACTTGCCGATCTGCGCCATCTCGGTTTCTTTCATCCCGCGGGTGGTGAGCGCCGGGGTGCCGAAGCGGATGCCGCTGGTCTCTACCGGGCTGGCAGTGTCGCCGGGGATGAGGTTCTTATTGGCGACCATGCCGGCGGCTTCGCACAGGTTGGCAGCGTCGCGGCCGGAGATGTTCTTGTTGCGCAGGTCCACCAGCATCAGGTGGTTATCGGTACCGCCGGTGACCAGGATGAAGCCCTCATCGAGCAGGGCCTGGGCGAGAACCTGGGCGTTGCGGATGATCTGGCGCTGGTACTCGCGGAAGCCGAACTCCTGGGCTTCCTTGAAGGCGACGGCCTTGGCGGCGATGATCTGCATGAGCGGGCCAGCCTGCACCCCGGGGAAGACCGCGCGGTCGAGTTTGTCGGCCCATTTCTGCGGGCAGAGGATGAGCGCGCCGCGGGGGCCACGGAGGGTCTTGTGGGTCGTGGAGGTGACCATGTCGCAGTACGGCACGGGATCCGGATGCGAGCCGGCAGCGACCAGGCCGACGATGTGAGCGATGTCCGCCATGAGGTAGGCGCCGACGGCGTCGGCGATCTCGCGGAAGCGCTGGAAATCAATGATGCGCGGGTAGGCGCTGGCGCCGGCGATGATCAGCTTGGGGCGGACCTTCTTGGCGACTTCCATGATCTCGTCGTAATCCAGCCGGTCGGTGTCGGGGTTGAGGCCGTAGGAATGGCTCTCGTAGAACTGGCCGGAGAAATTCTTGTTGAGGCCGTGGGTCAAATGGCCGCCGTGGGCCACGCTCATGCCGAGGATCTTGTCGCCCTTCTCGAGCATACAGTAGTAGGCCGCCATGTTGGCCTGCGAACCGGTGTGAAGCTGGACATTGGCATGCTCGGCGCGGAAGACGTCCTTGGCGCGCTGGATGGCGAGGGACTCCAGCTTGTCATAGTTCTCGCAGCCGTTGTAATAGCGCTTGTAGGGATAGCCCTCGGCGTACTTGTTGGTGAAAACCGAGCCAGCAGCGGCCATGACGGCGCGGGAGGCGTAGTTCTCGGAAGGGATGAGCATGAGGGTGGTCTTCTGGCGCTCAAGCTCGTCGGAAAGGATGCGAGCGATCTCGTGGTCGGCCTGGGCAAGGGTGCGATTCATCATTATGGTAAGTTCTCCTGGGTTATCGGTAGGTTCGGAATGAGACGGCGTAAGAAGCCCCGCGTCGGCTTGTCACCGCGCGGGGCAAATACCGCAGCCTCCCCTGGCCCAGCCAAAATCTAAGCTGGCCACGTTGGATCACGCTCCGGGGTCAGGTTTCAAGGGTCGAATGAAATGGCCTACTAGTCGAGCCAGTTTTCGACCTTCAGGTCCGGGATGTAAGTGAAGTGCTTGTCGGCAGTGACCACAGTCAGATCTTCTGCCATCGCGATAGCCGCCAACTGAGCGTCTACTGGTGGAATGGGCCTACCGGTCTTCCGAAGGTAGGATAGGATGATACCATAGCGCTCAGCGTGTCTCCGTGAGAACGACATCACTCGGGTCTGAACGAGCAGAAGGTCCAGTTTGAACAGGTTCTGAGCAGTCCGAGAGCCGCCAAACGCACCGGCATATAGCTCCCCAAGGATCGGCGTGGCAATGACGAACGCGTCACACTCGTGCGAGTCAAACTGTTCTGTCACCGAAGGGTGGTTGCGCAGCAGAGCCGACACATGGTTCGTGTCCAGTGCATAGATCGCCATACTACTCGGTCATCTCGCGCATGGCCTTGATGTCCCTGTATATCTCGTCCCATTCCTCGTCGGTCATATCCCATGAACCCGCGAACTTGCGTAGCACGTGACCGGGAGTCCCGACGAGTTCCTCTTTTTGCTCCTCGTCGCGGTCAAGACGTTCGGCAGCTTCCAGGCTATCCGCAACAAGGTCAAGCGAAAGGCCAAGCTCCTTGCACATTGCGACCAGCGAGGGTTCCAGCTTTGTCTGTGCTTTCTTCACTACCGCCACCTCTCACCCCTCCCTTCCCCGTTAGTAGACGCTCAAGCGGCGAGTCTAGTGCCAAAAGTGCCGCATCCCCGTCATCACCATCACCAGCCCGTGCTCGTTGGCGGCCTGGATTACTTCCTCGTCGCGCTTGGAGCCGCCGGGTTGGATGATGGCTACGGCGCCGGTCTCGGCGGCGGTGTCGAGGCCATCACGGGCCGGGAACATGGCGTCGGAGGCGAGGACCGAGCCTGCGGCGCGCAGGCCGGCCTTGCGGGCGGCAATGATGCTGCTGTCAACGCGGCTCATCTGGCCCGCGCCGCAGCCAACCAGCCGCTTGCCCTGCACCAGGACGATGGCGTTGCTCTTCACATGCTTGGCCACGCGGTCGGCGAAGAGCAGCGAGTCAAGCTGCTCGGGCGTCGGCTGGGCCTTGGTGGCCACCTTCAGGTCCAGACGGCGGACGCTCTGGGCATCGGGGGTCTGGACTACCAGGCCTCCGGGGATCTTCTTCAGGTCGAAGTCCTTGGTGCGCCCTTCGGGGGCGAAGTCGGGCTGGACCATGACCCGCATGTTCTTCTTGTGAGTGAGAATCTCGAGCGCCTCCGGCTCGTAGCCGGGGGCGATGACCGCCTCGACGAAAGCGGCGAGGATGGTGCTCTCAAGGTCGCCGGACTCCTCGCGATAGCGCGGAGCGATGACATCCTGCAGATACTCGGCATTGCCGATCATCTTGGCGGTCTCGACGTCCACCACGCGGTTGAACCCGAGCACGCCGCCGAAGGCGGAAATCGGGTCGCTGGACCAGGCATCGGCGAAGGCTTCGGCGATGGACCCGGCGGAGGCGGCGCCGCAGGGGTTGAGATGCTTGATGACAATCGCGGTGGGCTCGTCAAAGTCCCGCGCGGCTTCCATCGCGGCGGTGAGGTCGAGGTAGTTATTGAAGGACAGCTCGCGCTCGCCGGACAGTTTCTGGGCACGGGCCAGACCAGGCTCGTGTGCGCCGATCTGGGCATACACAGCGGCTTCCTGGTGCGGATTCTCGCCATAGCGCAGGTCCTCGCCCTGCTTTTGGTACCACGGGGCGAAGTACTTCGGGAAGAAGGTCTCCTGTTCGGCGAAGGCCGTGGACATATACCCGGCGATGGCCGCGTCGTACTGGCCGGTGTGGGCGAAGGTCTCAAGCGCAAGCTTCTGACGGGTCTTCTCGCTCAGCGCCGCGCCATTGTCGCGCATCTCGGTGATGGTATTGTCATAGAAGGCCGGGCTGCAGACGCAGGCGACGTATTTGTGATTCTTGGCGGCGGCGCGGAGCATCGCCGGCCCGCCGATGTCAATGTTCTCGACCGCCTCGGCCAGCGTGACGCCCTCGCGGGCGACAGTCTGCTGGAAGGGGTAGAGATTGACCACCAGCATGTCAATCATGTCGATGCCAAGCTGCTCGGCCTCCGCCATGTGGGCTTCCTTGTCGCGCACGGCCAAGAGGCCGCCATGCACCTTCGGATGCAGCGTGACCACACGGTGGTCCATGATCTCCGGAAAGCCGGTATAGCTTTCGACGGCGCGTACCGGTACGCCGGCTTCTTCGAGCTGGCGGCGGGTGCCACCGGTGGAGAGAATCTCAACGCCGAGGTCCACGAGGGCTTTGGCGAAGTCTACCACGCCACTCTTGTCGCTGACACTAATGATGGCTCGCTTGATCTTACGCATGGAGGTCCTCCGGGAGCAGGCCCTGCAAGAGGGCATTGTACGGCTGCGATAGTGGGTGGTGTGTGGGCCGGGCCGAGGATGCGGCACAGCGCGGCTGCTGACATCGCGGACATTATAATCTGGAGGGGGGATGATGTCAAAAGCGGGGCGCTGGGGGAGGGAAGAGGCATACAGGATGGGCAGGATAGAGGCAAGGATGGATAGGATACGGCAAAGGCAAGAGGGATGAGGAGATGAGGGAGGGAAGGCTATAGTGGTGTAAACAGGGAGAGTGGGACGTCCCTGATGGCCAAGGAGTGCTGACCATGAAGACGCTGTCTGCTGTGGCCTTGATGGTAATGGTGATCGGCGCGGTGGGAGCACAGGAGGAGGTTATCAAGCGGGAGGTGCGCTGGTCGCCCACGCCGGGGATCAACCTGGCCAAGGGGAAAGCCTGTGCCTTCACGCCCGCTCCCAACTACGGGCTCTGCACAGACGCCGGCGACGCCACTGACCTCACCGACGGCCTCTACAACGCCTGTGAGTGGCGCGAGAAGGGCACCGTCGGCTGGGGCGTGGGCCGCAACAGGGTCTTCCTCGTTGACATCGACCTGGGCGCCGAGGAGCCTATCGGGTCCATCACGTTCGACAGCGTGACCGGCGGGGCGCAGGTGACCTTTCCCTCTGCCGTGCTGGTTTTTGTGAGCAGCGATGGCAAGCAGTACCGGTATCTCGGCGACGTCATGACCGAGGCGATGCCGCAGGAGCAGTTCCTGAACCACCGCTTCAGCGTCACCGGCCTCAAGGGCTTCGGTCGCTATGTGCGGCTGGCGATCCTGCCGGGCGGGTTCTACCTGTTCTGCGATGAGATCGAGATCATGAAGGGGGACCATACCGCCGAGCAGTCGAGGTACGCCGGGGACCAGACGATCGCGGCGGAGGAGGTCGCCAACTTCGCCGTGGGGCTCAGGCCCTGGGTGAACCAGAAGAATGCGACGCTGACGCTGCTGCGGTATGCGGATGAGGCCGTGCTGGAGAGGCGTCAGGCCGGCGCACCGTCGGGCAAGGTGCAGAAGGCGCTGGAGGCTGTCGAGCGGGCGCGGCAGGAGGTGCTGCGGGCCAGGGACGTGCAGGAGCCGGACTTGCTGGCCGGGCCGCCGTACCGTTCGTTTGAGCGAGGTGCCTTTGCCGCAGTGGGAGCACTCAACGGCCCGGCCGGAATCAGGCTCTGGCGCAATGACGACTGGAGTTGGCTCAAGCCGCTGGCCAGGCCGCAGAGGCAAATGCCGGAGTTGGCCGTGGACATGATGAACAACGAGTGGGGCTCGGCGAGCTTCAATGTGACCAGTTGTGGCGAAAAGGCGCAGGAGCTGCAGTTCCAGGCCGCAGATTGGTCGGGACCGCAGACTGTCCCCGCAGCGCAGGTGCTCTCGCTCGCTCAGGTCATCCACAGCGAGGCCTTCGGGTACAACTACCGCGACGATGCGCTGGTGCCGGTGAAGCTCGGGGAGAAGATCAGCCTGCCCGCCGGGCTCAGCCAGCGCCTGTGGCTGACCTTCAAGACGCGGGGGATGGATCTGAAGCCGGGGACCTACCGGACTGCCATCACTGTGACCAACGACGGGAAGAAAGTGGGCCAGGTGCCGGTGCGGCTGCGCGTCTGGCCGCTTAGGTTCCCCGACCAGACGACCTTGCACAACAACACGTGGGGGTATTTCAACGAGAAGGTGATCGTGGGCCGTGAGCTCGAGACCGCGCAGAACCTCCTGGACCACTACAACACCTCGCTGGTCATCAACCACAGTTACCTGCCCTACCCCAAGCCCGACAAGGACGGCAACTTCACCGAGCCATTGGACTTCACGAAGCTCGACCAGATGATCGCATGGAACCCCGAATGCCGCTTCTGGCTGCTCTGGGCCGGTTTTGAGTTCGGGTTCGACCGGCTGGGTACGCCGAAGTTCGGCGGGCCGGTGTGGGAGAAGGTCTTCACCCAGTGGGTGACCCAGATCAGGGACCATCTCGCGGAGAAGGGCATCGGCAAGAGCGAGTTTGCGTGGTACTGGTGGGACGAGCCAGGGGCCAAGGTGTGGAATGAGAAGTGCCTTCCGGCTGCGAAGCTGGTCAAGCAGATCGACCCGCAGATGCTGTGCTATGAGAACGCAGTGGCACAGGTCACGCCGCAGATGCTCGAGGAGGGGCTGCCGTACTTCGACCTCTACTGCCCGAGCATCGGCGGGATCGCCAACCGCAAGTATGTAGAAGTGTGCCGCAAGACGCGGGTGCCGTCGTGGGTCTATGCCTGCGCCAGCGAGAAGAACTCGAGCCCCTTCGGCTACTACCGCTGGTTCTCCTGGAACGCCTTCAAGCTCGGCTTCGGCGGCATCGGGATGTGGGTGTATGTGGATGCCAACAGCCAGACCTTGAGCGACTACACCGGCGGGGTGAGCTACTCGCTGATCTACGGCTCGCCGAAGGGCATACTGAATTCGAAGCGGTGGGAGGCGTGGCGGCAAGGCGTTGCCGACTACGAGTACCTGGTCATGCTGCGGTCGGCCGCGGAGCAGGCGCGACAGGCAGGGAAAGCACCGGAGGCCGTGGCGCAGGCGGAGAGTCTGCTGACTGCGGGCGTGGACGAGGTCGTGGGTGAGGATATCTATCAGGGCGACCCTGCGGATTCGCCAAAAGCCGAGGCCATGCGGTTGAAGATTCTGGAATGCCTGGTCGCGCTCTCGAAGTAACGGAAGTCTGGAGGCCGATGATGCGACATCTGCTGGCGCTTGGCGTGCTGGTGGCAACGTTGACGGCTGCGTCCGCGGCGGACAAGCCGTTGTCGGTGCTGTTCCTGCATGGCCGCGTCACCACGAAGGCCCCGGGGCAGGACAACATCTTCAGCAAGCGCTCGTACCTGCCCGACGAGGCCCTGCAGAAGCGGCTCGCGGCGGAGGGCATGGTCTGGGGCGCGGAAGAGTTCTCGACCCGGATGACCGCCGAGTACCTGCGCCAGTTCAACGTGATCGTGATGCTCGACTTCCCGATCATCGAAAAGCACCCCGCAGAGGAGCAGGAAGTCCGGGCGCAGGAGCAGCTTCTGGCGCGCTACGTGGCCGACGGCGGGGGCCTCATGCTGACCGGCAACACCGAGTACGGCATGTGGGCGCTGGAGCGCGATTTCGAGGAGATGAACCGCTTCCTGCAGCCCTACGGCGCCCAGGTGCTGCACGAGCAGGTCGGCGAGAACGACAAGGCCCTGACCATTCCCACGATGGGCATCAGCGCGCTAGCCTACACGTCCAACGTGGTGAAGCACCCGGTGACCGAGGGCGTGCGCGGGCTCTTGTACCCAACGGACCACGCGTGGAGCTTCTGGACGCATCCGCTGCAGCTTGGCGAGGGGTGGCAAGCTCTCGTGAAGGGCTCGCTGTCGGCCTACACATACTCGACGGCGCTGGGGTTGGGAGGGCCCAGGAGCCAGATCGAGAAGAAACCGGGCACCTACAAGTCCGAGCCGCCGCTGGTGGCCATCAAGGACGTCGAGAAGGGCCGCATGTGCCTGTGGCCCACGGTGCCCTCGGCCTTCATCATCGATGGCTACCACGACTTCTGGGGCGGCGGCATCATCATGGAGGGGACGCGGCAGGACAAGGCGTCTGATGGCACACGGCTGGTGGTGAACCTGCTCCGCTGGCTGGGGAAGCCGTCGCAAGAGACGTTCGGAGGGTACAAGGCCTCCTCGGAACAGGGGCAGGAGCCGGAGCCGGGCTTTGTCGAGGTGAACTGGGACAAGGTGAAGCTCGAGGGCCGGCCCCAGCCGAACTGCTACAGGGGCCTCATTGGCCTGCACAGCAACCTGTCCGACGGTGCTGGCACGCCGGAGGAGATGATGGCCGCGGCGAAGGCAGCCGGATACCATTTCGCCGCGTTCACCGACGCTTTGGGCAAGCTCGACGCGGCGAAGCTGGACAGACTGAAGGAAGCCTGCCTCAAAGCCTCCGATGCCTCGTTCCAGGCCTTCCCCGGCTTCACCTATGAGGATGAGTCAGGCAATAGCTGGATGGTGTTCGGGCGGCAGGTGCACTGGCCGAAGGACGAATGGTGGAGTAAAACCAGGCCGGGCGCCCTCCGGGTCAACAACATCATCTTCCGCGGCTTTCAGTTCCTCCCGCTGATCATGCTGCCGGGCGAGGCAGAGCCGCCGTGGCTGCAGGGCAACTTCAAGGGCATCGCGGTGCAGCAATACGCTGGCGCGAAGCTCGTGCGCGACAGCGAGGACGTCTACAGGAAGCTGCAGCGCAACGGGTTCGACCTGTTCCCGGTGGTGGCCAACGTCGCGAAGTCCCCCGCGGAGGTCCAGGCCGCGGCGACCGCGCCAATGCAGACCTACGTGCGGTGGTGGGAGCTTGAGGATGTCATCAGCGCGATCAGCGGCAACATACCCATGTATAAGGGTGGGTATGTCTTCCACCGCACCGGGTTCGTGTCCGGAGGGCCAATCATCGAGGACTTTCGGGTGTTCAACTTCGGCACCGCCGATCTCGCCATACCGCAAAATGACCGTTACCGCATCCATCTGGACGTCAGCGCGGAAAAGGGCCTGAAGGAGATTGCGCTGTACGATGGCGCGGAGTTGCGGCGGCGGATGCTGCTCAAGGGCGAGAAGAACTGGGTGGGGGATTTCGAGGGCTACCAGGACCGTAACCGCCACTATCTGGCCGTCATCACCGACACCGCGGGCGCAAAGGCCATCAGCGGAGTGCGCGACACCTCGAACCAGGAAGTCGGAATGATCCGCTGCACCGACAACCTCAACACCTACACCAGCGGCAAGTTCAAGGCCGTCAACTACCACGCGGTGCGGGGGCTGGAGAACTACATCGAGCAGAATGCAGGGAGCTTCACGGCCTTCCCGTTCCTCGGCGTGCCGGATACCGAGCGGCCGGCCGTGGATCAGCAGTTGACCATCACCGGGCGGTTCGGGTACGTGAAGGATGACGTGATCGAGCATCACTATGCTCCGAGCGCCAGCGCGAACTGGAATCTGACCGACGCCCCCGAGCGGGCCGAGCCGCAGACGGTGGCGAAGGGGCGGGTGCGGACCACGATGTTCACGCCGCGGGCGGAGGGGACGGCGGTGTACCTGGTCGAGGGCGACTTCGACATGCTCAGCGACCTGGACCTGCCGCGCGGGAATGTGCCATGCTACCGCACGCCGTGGCTGCTGGATGCCGACACGATGTATGTGTCGCGCACAGAGGGCAAGAGCGAGTGCTACAAGCTGGAGAGCAGGCTGAAGAGCCGCTCGGCAGCGCTGGACGGTCTGGAGTACGTGGCCCAGATCGCCCCGCTTGGCGGCTCGCGGGCCATCGTGCCGCTGCAGCCCGGCATGGGCTATGATGCCATCTGGAATGGCGAGCGTTACTACCTCTCGGCGAACGTGGGCGTACCGGAGAAGAAGCTCGCCAAGGGCCAGCCGCTCCGGTATCGCTACCTCGCGGTCTGGGACACGGTAGGCGGCAAGCCCGATGTCAGCTTCATCGAAGACGTCTACGGCAGGCTCGGCCTCCGCGGCAAGCCTGCATACCAGGTAACGGCGGAGCACGGCAAAGTCCTCGACACCCGGTTCACCCTGAGGCTGCAGGCCGACGGCGGAGGCTTTGCGGGCACGATCACCCAAGCCGCCCTCCCGATGGACCTCCCGGTCATGATCGAGGGCCTCAACGACCGCTGGCCCGCCGGCCTCCTCTACAAGGGCAAGAGCGATCTGCTGATCCCCGTCTGGAAGTTCAGCAAGGTCGCGAACCGCTACGCCGTACGTGAGAAGCGGACGATAGAGAATGAGCTGCGGCGCTTCCCGGTGCTCGACGGCCGGGGGATGCTGCAGGTTGATACGGAGCTGGGGGACCGTAAGGTCTACATCGGCAACCTCCTGGTGTGCGATCAGCCCGAGGTCTTCCTTGAGCTCGAGGACGCCCGCCCGGGCAAGCAAGTGGTCATGGTAAACAACCCCACCGACAAGGACCTCACAGTCACAGTAAAGCCGGGGCCGGGGTTCGATCTGCTGGGGGCGTGGGAGAAGAAGGTGGAAGTGAAGGCCGGGGAGGTCGTGCGGTTTGGGGTGTGAGGGAAGAGACGGAGGGCGACGGTTGGTCGGTGATGCGGGTTCGAGACGAACCCGCCTACGCGAGGTATGACATGATTGAGGCCAATATTCCGCTGGCGATTCAGGTTGTGATCGACGATGTCGGCTGGTGGTGTGGCGCGGACGGGCACGAGCGCGGGGAGCCCTACCGCAGCGGCTGCGTCCGCGACCACGTCCCCGCCGACTATGCTGCCATCGTGCAGCTCGGCAGGCGCCTCGGCGTGCGCCCGCAGGCCGCGATGATCATGTGCGAGTGGGACCGGCAGAACATCCTGCGCGACGTGCCCTCGGCTACCTGGCAGGGCCGGGACTGGGACAACTCGCGCTGGGTCGGGCCCTGGCTGGATGAGGCGGCGCACATCATCAGGGCCGGCCGGGCCCACTTTGAGTTGACCATCCACGGGATCGGCCACGAATACTGGGACGAGCAGGGCCAGGCCTCACGGGCGGAGTGGCATGACCGCGAGGGGACGATGCGCCCAAGGGACCAGGTTCTGCGGCATCTGGAGTACTACCGTCGCCTGCTGGAGCGAAGCGAGCTTGGGCCGCTGCCGGAGTCCTTTGTCCCCGCTGCCTTCCTGCACCGGTTTGGCGCCGGAGCGGACGGTATGGGCGCGATCCTGGCGCAGCACGGGGTCAAGTACATGTCCACACCGTATGGTAGCATGTTCCGCGACCGCGAGACCGAGGCCGAGTGGTTCGGCGTAGACGAGGGCGTGCTGACCGTGGACCGCGGGCGGGACCTGCTAAGCTGGCATGTCACGGGTGGCGAGCCCCACGGCGAGATCACCGGCCCCATCTGCGGGATGCACTGGCCCAATCTGCTGCACGCGGACCCGAAGCGCAATGGCGAGGTCGTCCGGCGCTGGGTGGATCTCCTTGAGCCCTACAGCAGCCGCTGGGACCGCATGCTGGCCAGGAACGCGGCCGAGGGCTTCTCCCAGTGCGTCTACCACACCCTCGGCAAGGTGCGCGCGGAGGCCGAGCGGGTGGTGGTGGACGTGTCGGCGGTCAAGACCCTGGCCGCGCCGGGCATACTGGACGCCTTCTACGTGAAGGTCAAAGGGGCCGGGACGGTGCAGGCAGAGGGGTTTGTGGTGGTGGGAGAGACCACGGACGGCGCGGAGCACCGTGTGGTGCGGCTGGAGAAGCGTAGCCAGTAACAAACAAAGGCGGGCCGAATAGCGACGTGAGGCTGTCGGTGTCCGGCCCGCCCACAAGGCCAATGAATCGTCTTACTCCTCGCCCTTGTCCAGCGCCACTCGCCGGTCGATCGGGCGCAGGTTCTCGACCCGGTTGATAACCTTCGCCGGGTTCCCCACCACTACCATTCCCGGCTCCACTGACTTCGTCACCACCGACCCCGCTCCCACTAACGCCCCCTCGCCGATGATCACCCGCGGCAGAATCGTCACATTCACACCGATCAGCGCCCCCCGCTTGATCGTGCACCCCTCGCGGTAGGGTTCGGCCTCCTCCTGCAGGGGATACACATCGTTGGACGTGACGAAGCCGGGCCCGATGAAGACGTCGTCCTCAATGGTCACATACTGCGTCACATGGCAATCGCAGTGGATGCGAACATTATTCCCGATCTTGCACTGATAGTCGATATACGACCCCGTCCAGATGCTGACATTGTCGCCGATGAGGTTTTCCTCGCGGATCACCACATTGTGCCCGGTCTGCAGGCCCTCGCCGATGGTGCTGCCGCAATATATGATCGTGCCGGTGCGCAGGTAGCAGTCGCGCCCGACGCGGAGCGTGTGGTCGGCAATTGGCCGGCCCGTGCGGTAGCCGATGATGCAGTTCGGTTCGATGTGATGGTTGGGGCCGATGATGATGCCGTCGTCTTTGGGTTCCATGCGCGAGGGTTTCGAGAGAGGCGGCGGGGAGACCTTCGAGAACAGAAAACGGAAAACAGTCGGAAAGCAGCCACACTGGCCGTGCGTGAACCTCCAGCGACTTCTAAGCGTCCTTAGAAGATGTAGAACCTGGTTCTAGATTCAAGGAGGCTTAGGATGCGTTACGGCATACTTCTGTCGTCGTTAGTGGCCGCGTGCCTGTTGATCTCTGTGGCGCAGGCGCAGCAGCCGACTTTCAGTACCTCGCTCGAGTCCATGCGAGCGGCTTTGATGCAAAATGACCTGTCCGGCGCGGCGGTGCAGGCCAGGACGATTCTGGATCTGGCGGCGAAGGTCGATCAGACGAAGCTAACCGGACCGGAAATGTACGCCATCGGCGCCGCACACCTGATACTCGGCTCGGCGACCATGCAGCAGGCCTCGCAGATGGGCGGGCTTGACGCCGAGATGCAGCGCAACGCCGTGGGCTACGGGCGGATGTATATGCGCCCGGCCGCCGCGCAGCCCCAGACGGGGGCTCAGCTACCCACAACCATCGAGCAGACGCCGACGGCAGCCCAGATCACACCGGTAGAGGTGATCGGCAAGGGCCAGGAAGTGAACCTGGAAGAGCACCTGGTGCCGGGCAAAACGACGATTGTGGACTTCTACAGCGACTTCTGTGGACCATGCAAGCAACTCGCGCCGCGGCTCGAGGCTCTCGTCACTCAGCGACAGGACATTGCAGTGGTCAAGGTTGACATCAACCGGCCGGGACAGGTCGGAATAGACTGGCAGTCGCCTGTGGCACGACAGTTCAACCTCACGTCGATCCCGTACCTGCGGATCTACGGCCCGGATGGCAAGCTGCAGGCGGAGGGCCGCCCGGCGATGGTACAGATCCTCCAGTGGTGCCAGCCGCCACAGTAGACTGAAGCGGTGATCAGAACTCAGGGAACAGACTTCAAGCACAAAGAAAGCCCCGCCACTGTGGCGGGGCTTTTGCCTTACTGGCGTGCGGCTACTGAGTTAGTGTCCACTTCGTGCGCAGATAGTGCTCCAGCGCCTCGGCTTCATCGAAACGCAGCAGGCGGTCGAAGACCAGCACCTCCGCCACGTCGCCGGCGAGATACTGGCCCTCTACGGCGGTGGCGCCCAGCACCGTGATAGTGTCGAGCGCAGCCTTGCCGGGCTCCTGGATGCTGAAGACCTGCGCCGGGTAGGCGGCGGGGGTGGCGCCACCCGCGCGGCCCACCATCCAGTTGGGGAGCACCCATTCCTGCCCCTGCCCGGTGAAGCACGAGATGATCCGCTGCCACGACGGCCCGGCAGCCTGCAGGCCGCTGCTGACGATCAACATCGTGAGCGGCCCCGGGTCGCGCTTGAGGCCCGTCACGCGCAGCGCCCCGGTGCCCTCGCCACGCATCACCGGCTTCCCGCCCAGTCCGTCACGCACCCACCGGACCGACTTGTCGGCCGCCGGCGGCACGGCCACGAGGTGACGGGGCGACTTGTCCCGCCACGCCTTCACCGTACCATCCGCCGCAGCATCGACCGTCGCCCCATCGGCGCCGTCGAGCCACAGCACCAGCCCCTCCTTGATCATCGTGTCAGCGGTAACCGGCCCGCGAGGACTGTAGGACAGGTCGCGCGCCGGAGCCGACACCGCCTCCGGGTCCTTCCAGTCCGCCCCGGCAACCCAGTGCGGGCCCTCAAACTCATACGCCCCCAGGTCCGGGGCCTTCCCCCTATACCTGTCGGTGAAGCCCGCCAGCTCCACCCCCGCGTCAATCGCCGCCGATCCCGGCAGCGGGTAACCGTCGCGGTCCACCGCCCCCGGCCCGTTGTGGCTGTACTCCGGCCCCAGTTCTCCCTGCACGAATACCGACGGGTCGTGCAGCCTGACCTCGGCATTCACCAGGTTGTTGATCACCCGCATCCCCTTCATCGTCGGGACATAGGCCGGGTAGCAGTAGGTCCCAAAGGCCCGTCGCACCCTGGTGATCGTGTTGTTATAGATCAGGTGGTCCAGCGCGTCGGAGTTGATGTGAAAGCCATCGCCACCGCAGTTCCAGATGAGATTGTGGTGGGCGCGGAAGCCGTTGCTGAAGTTGTCGAGGTAGATGCCATTGGCGTTGGGGTTGTCGTGGACCCAGTTGTAGGCGATGGTGCCGTTCTGGCTGGTCTTGCCCCAGCAGTAGATCGCCCCGGCGTCGTTGTTGAGCATGTTGGCAGCCCACACGTCGTTGTACTCCAGGCGGATGCGCTGGCTGCCCCCGTGGTTGATCGTGTCGCGCCCGGCTCGAAAGAGTGTGCTGTGCAGGACCGCCGCTTCGACGGAGGCGCTTAGGTCCACGCCGCCACGGCCGCTGCCGAGGTAGTTGACGTCATGCACCACGCTGTTGACGAGCCGGTTGCCCTCTCCTCGGACCTGCAGCCCGCAGGTCGCCGCGTAAGCGATCAGACAGCGCCGCCATTCGTTGTTCTTGCCACTCATCACGTTGCGGACCGGCGGCAGCTTCCCCCCGGCGTACTCGCGCACATGCTCAGGGAAACGCAGGCTGCAGTCCTCCAGCAGGCAGTCATGGGCCTCGGCCATGGTCACGCCCGCGCCAAAGATCTCGAAGCCCTTGACCTCCACGAATCCCAGCTTGCTCAGGTCGCAGGCATAGTCGCGCTGCTTCGCTTCCACGCGATGAGTTGCCGGTGACTTGCCATCGGGGGCCCAGAGGTACAGTGTGCCCTTGGCCTCGTCGAGGAACCACTCGCCGGGGCTGTCCAGACCGGCGAGACTGCCGACCAGCACATAGGGGTTGCCCGCGCGGGGCTTGTAGGGGTCTTCCTTGTGATAGGGGTCCTTGTTCTTCTGCTCGGTGGTGACATCGAAGCGGAAGGACTTGCCGCCCTGGTAGTCGGCCACCCGGCGCGTCATGTTGACCCACTCGCTACCCGGCCACAGCAGCACGACCGCGCCATTCCAGTCTCCGGCGGGGAGATTGGGGTCGGCGATGACCTCATAGCCGGTGCCCTCTCCCGCTCGGGCGCGGTTCATGACCATCAGGTCGCTGAGCGAGGCGTTAGGCCAGCGCGCCTCGAGCATCATCTTGCTGTCCACGAAGAGTTGGATGAACTTCAGGGGGGTCTGCAGCTGGTAGATGCTGCCCTGGTACGGCTGCCAGGCCCCGGTGACGGGTTCGGCGCCGCTGAGCACCACCTTCGCTCCCGGCGCGGCCACGAAGCGCAGCGGTTTGCCGGCCTCGCCCGAGTTCCTGGGGGCGAGGGTCTCGCGATAGACGCCCGCGCCGACGGTGACCGTATCACCGGCTCCCGCCACCTCGCAGGCGCGGGCGAGGGTCCTCCAGGGGGCTCCCGCCGTCCCCGCGTTGGTGTCTGCCGCGCCGGGGTGTCCGGGCGCGACCGAATACTCCGCGGCCGAAGCCACTCCACCAAGCAGCAGCAAGGCAGCGGTCAGCAGAACCACGGTGCGGGCCTTCATGGGCGCGTCCTCCTTGAGTCCCCCCGCGTGTGAGGAGGTGTTCAGTGACAACCCCGCCCTCACCTGCCCCCCACGCCCTTGCAGCCTCTCACTTCGCCCAAAATGGCAGCGAGAATGTAAGGGAGAATTGAGAAGGTGTTACCGGCGCTTCGGCGGAAGAGTCCCCCGTAGTCTAACTTTTGGAGGGCTTATTATGCCGGACAACATCAAGATAGCGGTAATGATTGGCAACATGCGCATGGACCTCTACGAGGCCATGAAGGTCGTCGCTGACTGGGGCGTGCCGGGGATTCACATCTCCTCGGGAGGCGACTGGGACGCGCGGACGATGGACAGCGCTGCGCGCAAGGCGCTCGTCAAGCATGTCAAGAGCGTGGGCCTGGAGATCTCCGCAGTCTCCTGCTGGGGCGGCGGCGTTGATCTGGGCGAGGAAGAGAACTGGGAAGAGAACGTGCAGTGGGGCATGAAGATCCTCGAGCTCGCCGCTGACCTTGAGTGCGGCATCTGGCAGGGCCACTGCGGCATCATGCCCGAGCACACGAGCGATCCGAAGTGGGGCCGGTTCCTCAAGGGTATGCAGCAACTGGCGCAGCACGGCGAGAAAGTCGGAGCCAAGCTGGCGATCGAGACCGGTCCCGAGCCGGCCTTCGTACTGCGGCGTCTGCTGGACGCAGTCGGCAGCCCGAACCTCTGCCTGAACTGGGACCCCGCCAACATGATCCTGTGGCCGGCGAAGTTCGCGCGCGACGCGGGCGAGGAATACAACCAGCTCAAGTGGTTTGAGAAGTTCCAGCCCAACGAGGGCGCCCTGGCCCTCGGCGACAAGGTCATCCACACCCACGCCAAGGACGCCCTGGTCATGCCCGACGGCACCGGCAAGGAAGTACCGCTGGGCGAGGGTTGGGTAGACTGGCCGCGGTACGTCGGCTACCTCAAGGAATGTGGCTTCGACGGCTACTTCGCCATCGAGCGCGAAGTCGGCGCGAACCCGCTGGAAGACATCCGCAAGGCGGTAGACTTCCTGAAGACGCTGTAGGGTGGGCTTGTTTCGTCCTTCGCGTAGATCGGTTCGTCTCGAACCGATGGGCTGGTCAGGGACCGTCGGTTCAAGGATGAACCGACCCACGCGGCATGCAGAGCGAGATGGCGTTGACTTAGTATGCTCAATATACTAAGATGGTGCTGACGGGTGGCTGAGCCGCCCTGCGCCTCTATGGGGAAACACA
>JBDKRC010000248.1:0-41582 GCA_039683575.1 Armatimonadia bacterium
AACAATGCGGCTGCGCAGCACCATCCGCTGCGGCGCAGTCAACTGACGCGTAGTCTTCTCAAGGTGCTGACGGTCAGCGTCGGAGAGGACAATTGGAACGGCTCGCGGACCAGGCATAGGTCACTCCGCAAGCAAGATGATCTGCCTATTCCACAAGCCAGCCGAAATCCTTTTATTTAACTGTTTAGATATTTATTGGACAAGACACTAGCACACAAACCTCATCGTCCCAACATCCCTGCCCAATCCCTGACCGGCGCGTCCCTTAGCCCCTCCGGCCCCCTCGTCACCGCCCGCCCCAGATCGTCCAGGCAGTGCGCATCCGAGCCCCTCACCAGCCTCTTCTCCGCCAGTTCCGGCCATCTCGCTCTTGCCTGCTCCGGCGTCATCCACGGCGAGAGCTCCAGCACCTCAGCCTCCAGATCGTCCGGCAGGAACCCCAGGACCGAATACAGTCCGTACGCCTCTCTGTCCACATGTGCCGGGATTGCCAGCCCCTCGCTCCCCGTCACCATTCGTGTCAACTCCGACAGCCCTAGCTCCACCGCCGTCAGCAGTAGCCGCTCTTCTTCACCGACGACGTTCCCCAGGCTATCCACGAGCCACTGGTCACCGAACAGGTCGGGCCGGTTCAGCCTGTGGGGCAGATGCGGCTGCAGCGCGCTTTCAAAGCTGCTTGCCATCTCCGGCGTGTCAAAGAGCGCCAGCACGTGTACCCCCTCCGCCGTCTCCACTTCCAACCCCACCACTACCCGAACTCTGAAGGCGGGCGCCGCCTCCGCAGAGGCCGCCGCATTCCCAGCCGTCCCGTGGTCGACAATGCCAATGATGGCCAGCCCCTGCCGCTCGGCCAAAAGCAACACTGCCGGTGGCGTCATCTGCGCTGTGGCACACGGCGAGAGCACCGTATGGACATGCAGGTCGAGTGCGATCTCACCGGCCATGACAGCGGGCTCCTGCTGCAACTCCAGCACCAATGGGGCAGGCGGCTCGCCTGCCCGGAGGCCCGCTTCCCTGCGCGGGCGGCCCGCCCGCGCTACTGGAATTGCTGTGGGGCAACACTACCGCAGCCCCATGCCATAGAGCCGACCCGCTACCTCAAAGGCGCTGGTCCCTGAGGCCAACAGTGGCATACCCTCATCGTTGGCGTGGTTGATGGTATCCTCACCCGGCAGGAGCCCATCCGCCACCACGATGGCCGCCATACCACCCAGCGCCGCCACTGCCACTACGTTAGGGTGCACCTGGATCGTGATCCATAGCTGCCCCGCCTGCCCGCGGGCCATCACGTGGCTCAGCAGGTCGCATACCTGTACCCCGGTCACCCCGCGCACCAGCCGTTCGCTTCCGGCGATCACCGTGAGCCCCAGTTCCCGCACGACGTCAGCGACCGTCACCACGCCGGCCTCAGCCATGGTTCTCATCCCTCCGCACAAACGTCAGGTAAAGTTGCACACCTTCGCCGACCGTACTCTCCAGACGCATCTCGTCGGCTTGCTGCTTGATGTTCGCCAAGCCCATTCCCGCGCCAAAGCCCAGTGTCCGGGCTTCTTCCGAGGCCGAGGACCACCCTGGCGTCTGCGCCAACTCCACGTCCTCGATACCCGGCCCCTGATCCAGCACCGCCACCAGAATCCGGTCCGGGTAGACGTCCATCGTCAGGTATCCCGACCGGCCATGCAGAACTACGTTCATCTCCGCCTCATAGCACGCGATGGCTACCCGTTGGATGGTGTCCTCATCAATCTCAGCGCCACTCAGCGCGGCCTTGACGGCGGTTGAGGCTCTTCCCCCGAGGAAATACGCCCGCCCCAGTATTGGAAACTCGTAGTGCCGAGGCCTATCCGCCGCGGCGTCGGGATTACTCACTGCCGCCACGCCCTCCCTCTACCAACTCAGCAGGCTCAGCGGGCGCCTGTTTCCGGTACGGCCGCAAGCCAGCCTGCATGAGCAGCCCGCTGCACTCATAGCTGGAGAGCGGAGTCGCGTAGACGCCGACGCCCTGTTCGCAAGCGGCCTCAAGCATCTCGCTGCCTGGCTGCTTGCCCTGCACGATGAGAACCGCGGGAACGCGTTTGATGGTGGCGGTACGGATGGTCTGGTCGGTGGTAAGTCCGGTGAGGAGAAGAGATCCGGGGTGAGCGAAGGCCAGCACGTCACTCATCAGATCGGCCGCAAAACAGCCGGTCAGTAACAATTGCTCGTCATCTGCCTGGACGAGCGTCTCGGCCTTCACAATATGGAGAGCCCCTGCCAGTGTCAATCCTGCGCTCCTTTACGACGGGGTCAGGTGACTACCGGTCAGCTGCGTAGATTGCTACGTCTCGTTATATCAAGTCTGGTTGCATGCCCCCAGCCCAAAAGTCCTGATTGGTAAACAACTCTGTTTAGTTCCTTCGCCGTACACCCTCGCCATTCCTTCTCCCTGAAGACCATTTCCGTGATCTTTTTCTGTGGCCGTCAGCCTGAGCAGCATGCGGGCAGCAGCGCATGTTACGCCAGACATCTGGCGTGAACATGATGTTCAGGCCTCGCGTCCCAGATACCGGAACGATGCCAAACTGGAGGAGGGGCTGAAGTGGTACTGGACACAAACCTTGAAACACTCGAGAAGCTCGACATGATGGAAGAGGCCAGGATGGTCGATGTATCGATCGTCATCCCGGCGTTCAACGAAGAGAAGGCCATAGCCGAGAGCCTGCGGGAACTGCAGCACGAGCTACGGGACGTGCCCTGGCGCTATGAAGTGATCGTGGTGGACGATGGCTGCCAGGACGGCACCGTCTGCCAGGCCCGCAGCGTTCCGGGCGTCACGGTCATCAGCCATGCCCAAAACCGCGGCTACGGAGCCGCCCTCAAGACCGGCATCCGACAGGCCCAGGGAGACATCATCGTCATCACCGACGGTGACGGCACCTACCCCGCGCGCTTCATCCCAACCATCGTAGAGGGGCTGAAATCCGCCGACATGGTGGTTGGCTCGCGCACCGGCACGATCAGCAAGATCCCGGCGATCCGCCGCCCGGCCAAGTGGTTCCTCAACAAGCTGGCAAGCTTCCTGGCCGAGACCAAGATCCCGGACCTGAACTCAGGCCTGCGCGCGTTCCGCAAAGAGGCGGTGCTGCCATTCTTTGGCATTCTCCCGTCCGGCTTCTCCTTCACAACCACCATCACCCTGGCGATGATCTGTAACGACTACCGGGTACGCTACGAGCCGATTGACTACGTCCAGCGCGTCGGCAAGTCGAAGATCAAGCCGTTCCAGGACACCTACCGGTTCATCCTGCTGGTGCTGCGGACGGTCTGCTTGTTCAACCCCCTCAAGGTCTTCCTGCCCCCGGCCTTCCTGCTGATCCTGGCCGGGCTTATCCGCCTGACCTACGACGCCATCACAATCAACCACGTAGCCGGCACTGAGTTGCTGTTCATAATCAGCGGCATCCAACTGGGCGCCATTGCTTTGCTGGCCGATGTGGTGACAAAGGTACGCAGTGTGCCTCGCGGCGACGCCGCAAGCGGCGGAGTGGTGGTGGCCTAGCATATGAAGATCGTTCTGGCGCACAAGTACTTCTACCGTGGCGGTGGCACGGCCACGTATCTATTCGCCCTGATGGACCAGCTACAGGCGTGGGGACACGAATGCCTGCCCTTTACGGTCGCCTACGAACAGACCGTGCCGCAGCTGCATTCTGAGTACTACGTCTCGCCGCCGGCCGGCGCCGACGAGACGCACCTCAGCGATATGCACTCACCCGCATCGCTGGTCAGGGTCCTCGGCCGCGCCATCTGGTCTACCGAGGCCTACCGCAAGGCCAAGGCGCTCGCCAGGGACCTTCGCCCCGACGTGGCCTTCGTCCACAACCTCTACAGCTACATGTCCCCCAGCCCCATAGCCGCCTTCAAGGCGGCGGGGCTGCCGGTGGTGATGCGTGTCTCGGATTACAACATGCTCTGCCCCGGATTGCGCGTGATGCGGGATGGCAAGCCTTGCACCGAGTGCGTCAAGTGCGGGCCCTTCCACTCCCTCGCCCATCGTTGCCACAAGCACTCCTTCCCCGCCACCGCCGCCCGCGTGCTAACCATGTGCGCGCACCGCTGGCTGCGCGTCTATGACAAGGTGGACCTCTTCCTGACCCCTTCGCACTTTCTGCGGGACTTGATGATCGAGGCCGGGTACCCCGCCGAACGTATCCGGCACCTACCCAGCTTCTACCCCGTCAGCCCTGCCTCCGAGCCTGGGCAGGACCGTGGATACGTTCTGTACTTCGGCCGCGTCGCACCGGAGAAGGGCCTGGAGACGCTCCTCGATGCCATGGCGCTGCTCTCCAGGCGACCACCGCTGCTCATCGCAGGGGCCGACGTTGACGGCGAAACAGCGCGTCTCCAACAGCGCACCTGGCGCAACAAGCTCACCAGTGTGGAATTCCTGGGGATGCAGCAGCGCGAGCAGCTTGACCGCCTCATCTCCGGCGCCCGCTTCGTCGTGGTTCCCTCCAACTGGTATGACAACTGCCCCATGAGCGTGATAGAGAGCTTCGCGATGGGCAAGCCAGTCATCGGGGCCAACATCGGCGGCATCCCCGAGCAGATCACCCCGCAATGCGGGCTGCTGTTTGAGCCCGGCAACGCCCACGATCTCGCCTTGAAGATGGAGCGCCTGCTGGACGATCCGGAGCTTCGCGAGGACATGGGGCAGGCAGCCTTGAACCGCATGCAGACGACCTATAGCCCGGAGCGACACTGCAGCCGGTTGCTCGACACCTTCGCCAGTTTGCTGAGGGGGCCGGCGTCAGCACCATCGCCACGACGGGCCGTCGGCACCACTTAGGTTGCGATGAGGCGACGGGCCGGGGGCGCCATCGGTAATCATCTTCCACAAGTCTCACGTTTCACGCTTCATGTTTCATGCCGTCTCACACCCCTGAAGGTGACAGGAGCGTCGCTTCTTGGCCAGCGCAGGTACTGTCTCTGAGCGAGCCGTCAAAGACACCGCCAAGCAATTCGGGTCGCAACTGGCTGTGGGCCTCTTCGCAGTGTTCTTCGCTGCCTGGCTCAACCGCCTGCTGCCGGCCCGCGAGTTGGCTGTCTGGCCGTTATGTCTGAGCCTCGGGGCAGCGGTGGCAGCCGTCGCTTCCTTCGGCCTCGGCGACACCTTCATCCGCCTTATTCCCGCCATGGTCGCCCGCGGGGAGCAGGACGAGGCCGCGCGGCTCCTCAAGACCGGCCTGCTCGTCAACCTCAGCGCCTGTCTCGGCCTAAGCGTCGTAGTATACCTGCTCTCCGAACAGACCGCCCGCTATCTGCTGCATGACGAGGCGATGACCTCCCTCGTGCGCGGCATGGCCCCCGCGGCCTTCTTCATCGCCTGCAGCGAACGCCTCAACTGGGCTATGCAAGCCGTTCAGGAGTTCGGCAGACGCGCTCTCATCAACGGCCTCACCGGCATCATCCGGACGCCGCTGGCCCTGGGGCTCTGTCTGCTCCTGCACAGCCCCCGTGGTGTAATCCTGGCCCTGACGTTCACACCGCTGCTGTCCTGCCTGCTATCGCTGCTATGGCTCTCGCCGCATCTGCGCCGGGGAGCGGGCTTCACCCCCGTAGGCCAGGTACTGAGCTTCTCTCTGCCTTATTACGGTGTCTCGCTGATCGGCCTTGTCTGCGGGCGCATGAATCAGCTCATCATCGCCCTTTTCGTGGCGCCCGAGGTGCTTGCTACCTACTTCGTTGCCGGCAGCATCTCCGGCTACGTCTCTTCCCTCGACCGCTTCGCCATTGAGGCGACCACGCCAAAGCTCTCCGAGAAGGGCGCGCTGGCCGCAGGCATTCACGAGACCGAGGCAGTCTTCCGCAAGTGCACCCGTTACGTCTTCCTCGGGCTGATTCCGCTGCATTTCCTCGTTGCAGTGGCTGCCACGCCCCTGCTTCAGCTATACGGCGGCTCCCAGTACGCCGGTGCCGGTCCAGTCCTGGCCGTGCTCTGTATGGGCCTGCTCTTCTTGCTGCTTTACGACCTGCAGCGCGCCCATATACAGGTCTTTGCCCAGCCCCTGCACCTGCTCTGGCTGTCAGTCTCCCAGAGTCTCGTCAATATCATCCTCCTGGTGCTTCTCGTCCCGGCTCTGGGCGCACTGGGCGCGGCCCTGGTTGACGCGCTGGTGGGTCTTTCGCTCCTGATCGTCTCCGCCCTGATGCTCCGCCGCACGATGGTGGTCCGCTATGACCTCCACGCGCTCTGGATCGCCCTGAGTGCCTCTCTGGCCGCAGCCGCCATTCTCTGGCTCCTGCACCCTCTCTGGCAGCAACATGCCTCTCCGGTTCTGCTGGCTTTGGCTCTCGCCGGGGTCATCTACGGCCTGGCGCTGGCCCGTCGACTGCACACTGATGACGTCACTTTGTTCATCCGCTGCCTGCCGGCGCGCGTGGCCGAGACAGAAACCGGGCAGGCTTTGGGGCGCAGTCTTAGCTGGCTCTGGACAAAACCTGCCTGACGCTGAAAGCGTCCGAGACATACATGGCTCACGCACACCATCTGCAGTCACCAGGCGCCTCCCTGACGCGCAGGCACTGGGCAATCTACATCACCGCAGCAGTGCTCGTGGCAAGCCTTGGCGCCGCAGCCGTCTTTGGCGACGCCACCATCATCATGGTGGCACCCATGGGTCTCGCCCTGGCTGCGACGGCCCTCCTGCAGCCATTCGCGGTCTACGTCGTAATGCTCTGCATGCTGTCTATTGTCCCCATCGAGAGCAGCTTCTTCACCCTCTACATCCCCAACTGGCTGCAGGCAGTGATACCTGCCCTGCTGCTCGGCACCGTGCTGTACAACGTCGTTCACCGCGAGCGCAAGGCCTTCAGCGCCAACTGGGCCGACGTCTTCGTCGTGGGGTTCATCGTCATTGGCTACCTGGGTGTCTTTCGCGAGCCGGGAAGTGTCAGCTACAAGTTCTTCACCAATCAGCAGGTTTTCCCGGCGCTGATGTACTTCATTGCCAAGTGGCTCCCCATCGACCGGGAGCGCTTCCGAAGCCAGCTAAGGCTGCAGCTCTTCTCAGTTACTCTCCTCTCGTTGATCATGGTCGGGCAGGTGGTGACAGGCTTTGATCCCGTCTACCACGGCTTCTCATTCCTCGGGCTAGGTGGTCTCGCCCGGGGCCCCATGTGGTCAATCTCCGACACCGTCGCCTACACCAGCGTCTGGCCCGTCTTCTTTGTCTATGCCCTCGCCACCGGTCTTCCCGCACTTGGGCGGCGGCGGCGGACCTTCTGGGGTGTGGGCCTGGCGCTGGCAATCCTGGCGACACTGGCGACGACAGAACGGACCGGCCCTGTCGCAGTGCTCGCTGCCTTTGCCATTGCCATGCTGCACCCACGCATGGGCAAGTACGTGATGATGACGGGGTTGGCGGCCCTGATCATCGCCCCGCTATGGCTGGTGAGCCCCGCCGGGCGCCACGTGGCGACGCGCATGAAGACGGTCAAGGAACAGGGGGCCGGTTTTGAGCGGATCATCTACCGCGACAAGGCCCTGCGCTACACCCGATCACCCCTCTGGAACCCAGTGTGGGGTACCGGCTTCGGGCGCATAAATGAACTGGCGGGCAAGACCATACCCGAAGATGACTGGGTATACGACTACAACTGGGGAGAGTTCCGCCTGCGCAAAGACTTTGCCTCGCGTCCGACGCACTGCGCGCCGGTGACCCTCTATGCCGAGTACGGGTACGGCGGCATGCTGATGCTGACTCTTGCCGGAGTGATGATCGCCGCCGGTCTGGTGCGCACCGGACGCGTGGCGCGCCGCATGGGAGGGCGAGTGGACACAGCACTGGTCCTGGCCGGGACTGGAGCCCTCGTGACCGTCCTCGTCAACGGCGTACTTCACAACACGGAGGCGGTGGTTGAGGTACTCATCCTGCTCTGGAGCTTCGGCGGGATGGTAGTTGGCCATCCTGAGGTGTTCGTGATGCCCCGCCGTGCCGACCAGTCTCAAGCTTGAACTACTACCTGTTCTCGTAGTATTCTCTCTGTCTCCCGGCCATCGACCGGCGGGCAACAGCTTTCGGAGTGTGGACGTGCATGGCAGATCAGAAGTCGTTTTCCATCATCATGGCCGCCGGCAAGGGCAACCGCATGAACTGCCCGGGCCAGAACAAGGTCTACCTCGAGATTGACGGTCTGCCTGCTGTCATCAGAGCCCTTGACACCTACGAGAGTTGCGGTCTGGGCCACCACATCATCGTCGTCGGTGAGTGTGCCGACCAGGTCATGTCCGTTGTGGGCGAGCGCTTCCCAAACTGCACGTTCGCCTACCAGCCAGTTCCGCTGGGCACGGGCAACGCCATCAAAGTAGGGGCCCGCGTCCTGCAAGATGCCGGCTATACCGGTCCCGTCTTCGTTACCGCCGGCGACAAGTACATCGAGGCAGACGTCGTTCGCGACCTGATCGCCCGCTTTGAGCAGGGCCAGCATGATCTGATGCTGGTCGCGGGCAGGAAGAACGACTACCCGACCTCCGGACGGGTGCTTACGGACGACCAGGGTGCCCCCACAGCCATCGTGGAAGTGAGCGAGATACGTCTCTCCCGCGCCCTGCAGGAGATTGAACCCCTCCTGGCGGGGCAGAACGTGAAGCCCCAGCCACTGCTCGAGATCATCCAGCGCCACTTCACCAACGAGAAGAAAGCCAAGGTCGCTTTCGGCGAGCTATGGCACCTCCTGCAGCCCAACGGCGAGGGGCCCGGCCATCCCGGCCTCCCCACCGCCAAGGTCCGCCCGTTGGTGGACAGCCTTCGCCACACGGTGACGCTCCCGCTGTGGCGCGGTGGCGAGATGACACCCATTCCCGCGTCCGAGGTCGAGGACATGACCGACCTCGCCAACATCTCGGTCTACATGTACAGCGCCCCGGCGCTATATCACAGCCTCGCCAAACTCGCCCGCGACAACGCGCAGCATGAGGAATTCCTGACCGACACCATCAAAATCCTGGCTTCCGAACGCAATGACGACGGCACGCCCACGTACCGCCTCGGAACTGTGGTCGTGGACGATCCCGAACTGGTAATGGGCTACAACACGCCAGAAGAGCTGGATACGATCCGCCAGGTTGTGACCCGTAAGGCAGCGGCGAAGGTTCAGGAGGACCTCCGCGAGTTGCGTCCGGTGAGCCAGTGGCACCACTTCTTTGCCGATGACGGCGCCGACATGCACCGCTTCATGGATGAGATTTACGGCCCGGACCGCGATCTTCACGCCCGCAAGCGCCAGGAATACCTCCACGCCCTGGAACTCTACCGCTCCCGCCTCGGCACCGACGATGAAGTGATGCTCATCCGCACTCCCGGACGCATCAACCTCATGGGCCGCCACACCGACCACCGGGGCAGCCGCACCAACATGATCGCCATCAGCCAGGAAGTGCTGATGGTAGTGGCGCCGCGCGACGATGACCGTTTCCGCCTGTACAACTCCTCACCTGAAGCCTTTCAGGAAGCCAGCTTCAGCATCGGCGACGAGATCAGCCGTCTCGACTGGGGTGATTGGCTCGAGACCGTTCGCAGTCCCCGCACCATCGCCATGGTCAGCGACGGCCACTGGGCCAACTACGTCAAAGCCCCGGCCTTCCGCCTCCAGAAGGAGTTCCCAGATCAGGCGCTCCGTGGCGCGGACATTGTGATCCACGGCACCATCCCCGTTGGCTCGGGCCTGAGTTCCTCCTCAGCCATGGTCGTGGGTGCTGCCGAGGCTCTGATCGCGATCAATAGCCTTCCCGTCCGCCCCGCCGCCATGGTAGACCTCTGCGGCGAGGGAGAGTGGTTTGTCGGCACGCGTGGCGGCTCCAGCGACCATGCGGCGATCAAATTCGCACGCCGCGGCCAGGTCGCCCATGTCTCCTTCTTCCCCTTTGCTGTCCAGGGATTTGCCCCGTTCTTCGAGGACCACTCGCTCATCGTCTGCAATTCAGGCATTCAGGCCAAGAAGGCCCAGGGCGCCCGCCAGACCTACAACAGCAAGGTCTTGGGCTATGTCATAGGCGAGTTGCTCTTCAGGCGCTTCAACCCCCAGTTCGCCGACCGGATCGAGCACCTGCGCGACCTCAACTGCGAGAATCTGGGCATCGGCCTGGCCGACCTGTACGGTCTCCTGCGCAAGCTCCCGCTGCGGATGACCGAGCAGGAGTTGGACGGCCAGTATGGCCCGTTCGACCCGGCTGACGAAGACAAGCTCCGCAGCATCTTCTCCGGTCTCAGTGACCGCTCAGCGGCTTTTGACGTCCGCCCGCTGGTGATCTACGGTCTGGCCGAATGCGAGCGCAGCAAGCTCTGTTTCGACGTCCTGCAGCGTGGGGATGCTGAGGCACTCGGGCAGTTGTGGAATCTCTCCCACGACGGTGACCGCGTGGTCAGCCATGATACCAACTGGCGTCAGACGCCCTTTGCCGGCGACTGCTCGGACGAATACCTCGACCGTCTCGTCGCAGACCTGGAAAGCTCCGATCCTGCCCGGCAGGAGGCTGCCCAGTTGTACCGGCAGGTGGGCTGCTACGCCTGCAGTACTCCTGAGATAGATCTCATCGTCGACACAGCGCTCCGCACCCCCGGCGTCAAGGGTGCTCAGATCTCCGGAGCCGGCCTCGGTGGGTGCGTTATGATCCTCGCAGAGAACAGTAGCCGCGACGCAGCCGTCAGAACCTTTAGAACAAGAAGCTTGGATACCGAGATTCAGGCTCCGGTGGCCGGTTCGGGCCTGGTCCGAGCGTGAACATATCCTGAGCGCGTGGTAGGCATACTCCACATGCTGGAACCCGCGTGGTGAGCCCGGCATACGGAATATGCCTACCACGCGCTCAACAAGTGCGGCTATCGACTTCAATTATTTCGCTCGAACTGGTGGATGTGGTGGAAGCACAGCTAGAGGCACTATCGGAGCAGGAATACCTGCTCCAGCAATACAAGCTCCTCTCCCGGCAACTCGGTGAGGCCAAACGTGCAGGGCGTGACCTCGCGCCCCTCAAGGCTGAGCACAAGCGCGTCTACGACCGACTGCAGGAGCTCGCCCCCCGCAAGGTACGCTCCAACCACGCTCCCGCTCCGCAGCTACGCACCGAGGTCGTTACGGCCCCGGCCGACCTTCAGGCTCTCCGTCAGGAGTGGGACGACCTCCTGGCCCGCGCTGACAACTACTCTCCCTTCCTCACCTGGGAATGGTGGTGGCCCTGGGTCCGGCACTTCGGCCACCTTCACCAACCCTACCTCATACTCGCACGCGATCAGGACAACCGGCTCCTCGGCGGCCTTCCGCTCGCCCTCATGTCCGATAAGCTGCTCGGGTTCATGGGCTCGCGCAGTGGCCCGGATCCCGCCCACCTCGGCGTGCCACTTCATGCTTCCCACCGTACCGAAGCCCTGCAGGCGCTGATGGAGCGGGTTGCAGCCGACTGCGGCAAGCACTTCCCCGCCTGGCGCTGGGACCAATGCGCCGTGGATGGGCAACTCGGGGACATCCTCTCCGCCGCTGCCCGCGCGGGCCTGCAGGCCAATCTTCAGGTCAAGCGACACTACGTCCACGGCGACCTTCCCGACACCTTTGACGCCTACGTCAGCAACGTTCCCAACAAGAATCGCCGCAACTACCTGCGCAACCAGTTCGAGCGCTTGGAGCGCGAATGGGCACGCCCGGTTCTGCGCGTGTTCACGGAGGCCTCCCACGAGACTGTTGACACCATCGCGCAGATGGCCCAGTACAACATCAGACGCCGCCAAACCCTCGGCGACTACAGCCGGTGGAACGCACCTGCCTTCAGCGACTGCCTCGACGACGTCATCCAGCTTTTCTCCGAACGCAACTGGCTTCGTCTCTACACCCTCACCATCGAGGGCCGTCTGGCCGCCGCCCTCCTCGGCTGGGCCTACCGAGGCACCTTCTTCGCCTACCAGATCGGCGAGACCGACGAGCATCCCGATCTGGGGCTCGGCCAATGCGTCATCAGCTACGCCATCAAGGGCAGCATCGAAGAAGGCCTCAAGCGCTTCGAGTTTCTCGGCGAAGCCCACCCGTTCAAGCAGACCTACTTCCCCGGCCTTACCGGCGCCGCCACAGTGCTGCTCGGCCGGGATGATTGCGCCTACTGGTCACGGTTAGGCTGGTCGAGCCTGCGCCGCGCGGTAGGCAGGAGACTGCGCAGGGCGGGCGTTTGGCCCGTCTCCAGCCACCAATCTTCGTAGGACGGGCGTCTCGCCCGTCTCCGCCAAGCAGAGCGAGAACACCATGCCCCCAAACTTCTTGATCACAATCGACACCGAAGCCGACGACGAGTGGCATGACGAGGGTGACCGCACCTACGCCAACATCCAGGCCCTCCCGCGCTTGCAGGACCTATGCGACCGCCACGGGCTCAAGCCCACCTATCTCGTGACCTACGATGTCACCGCTGACGACCCGTCACGGGAGACCCTGCAAACCCTGAGCTGCGCAGACAACTGCGAAGTCGGCGCCCATCTGCACGCCTGGTCCACACCACCGCACTACGACCTCATGCCCGGCATCTTCCAGCACAGCCCCTACCTGCACGAATTCCCGCCGGGCATACAGGCCGCCAAACTGGACTCGCTCACCAGTACCCTAAGTGACGCTTTCGGAAAGCCGAAATCCTATCGGGGCGGACGCTGGAGCTTCGACAGCCTGGCTGCCAGCATGCTAATCGAGCGCGGCTATGTTGTAGACACCAGCGTAACGCCCGGCATCAGTTGGCGAATCAACGGTGGTTACGAACCGGGCTCCGGTGGCCCCGACTTCAGCCGGGAGACTGTGCGCCCGTACCGTCTCGTACTCGATGGCCAGGAACTCGTCGAGGCCCCTGTCTCTATCGCCGCTACCGGGGCCCTACGGCGGCTCGCCCACAGCCCCTTTGACAGCCTCGGCGCCCTTGGAGCGCTCTGCCGCCGCGGGCTGCACAAGACCGGCCTTTGCCGTATGGTCTGGTTGCGCCCCGGCTTCAGTTCGACCGACGAAATGCACTGGGTCTGCGACGAGCTATGGCGTCAGGGGGTACCGCTGCTAAACCTCATGTTCCACTCCAGCGAGTTGATCCCCCGCGGCTCACCGCGCGTCCGAACGCAGTCTGCTGCCGACGAAATCTGGGCCAGCCTCGACAGCGTCTTCGACTACGTGACCAACCATGTTGGGGCCCAATCGGTCACACTGACCTCGTGGGCCCGCGACTGGCAGGAGCAGCACCGCTCCGCCGCACCGGCCCCTGTCACCCCGGCAACGCTAAGGGAGGCGCCAACACATGGCTGATCGCACCAATCCGCGCCTCGGCCTCATCGCCCTTAACAGCGGCGTGCCGCATCTTCTCGGTCTCGTCGATGACGGCGCCGTCGGCGGCTTCGCCGTTGGTGGCATCGAGGTCCAGGTACTGACGCTGGCGAGGGCACTGGCCGCGAGGGGCTGGGACATCACGATCCTGGCGGGGGACTGGGGCCAACCCGACGAGGCGCTGACCGATGACGGCCTCAGGGTCATCAAAGCGTGCCAGAAGCGCCGTTCCCGGCTTGGCAAAGCCCAGACGGCCCTGGAGCTTATCGGCAGCATTGGAAGCCTGCCTGTGGACATCCTGATGCTTCAGGGGATACATCCTGCGGTGGGCGTCTCGTCCTTTGTCAGCCATCGCACCGGCAAACGCTTCGTCTTCTGGCTGGCCAGCAACACCGATGCCACCTGTACCCACCGCAAGACCTCCCGCCTGCCCCTGGGCCAGCGCACCTGTGCCGGCTATGGTGTCCGCCATGCCGACGCGGTTGTGACCCAGACCACCCACCAGCGCGACCTCGTGCGCCAGAACTTCCGCCGCGACAGCGTCGTGATCCCCAATGCCTGGCCCGTGGACGTCCTCAAGCCCGGCCGCGCCGATCGCCCCACCGCTCTCTGGGTGGCCAACCTCCGCTGGGAGAAGCGCCCGGAGATGGTTTTGGAGCTAGCCCAGGCCGCCCCGGAGATCAACTTCCTGATGGTGGGCGGTCCCATGCCGGGCAACGACGCGCTCTACCAGCATATCGTCTCCGAGCAGCACAACTACCCGAATTTCGAGTACGCCGGGTTCGTCCCGTTCAGCGACGTCGGCCGCTACTTCGAGCAGGCGGACGTCTTCATCAACACCTCGGTGGTTGAGGGTTTCCCAAACACGTTCCTGCAGGCCTGGGATGCCCAGTTGCCCATAGTAGCCACCTTCGATCCTGACAGCGTCCTGAGCCGGGAGAAGCTCGGCTACCACTGCACGGAAGTCCCAGTCTTCGCCGATAAGCTCCGCCAGCTAATGGCGAACCCCGAAGAGCGCCAGGCGCTCGGTGGCCGTGCAAAGCAGTATCTGCGCGACAACTTCTCGATGGAGGTCGTGGTCCCGCGGCTAGAAACCCTCCTCCGCGAGGTAGCCAGCCGCTGAGCCGGCGTCGTACGAGCGGCTTCCAGCCGCGAGATCACGCCGAGATAGCCCGGCTTCCAGCCGGGCGAGCCATGCACGCCGGGATGCTTCATCGACTCGACCAAGGTGCTGCAAACAGATCTGCGGGGCTGGCAGCCCCACTTCACTGGCATCGCGCTCGCGGTCGGAAGACGCTCGTACAGCTCAGAACCGTCCTGCGCACGCGCCGTTGGCCCAAACAGGTAACCACCATGTTCAGCATCTTGAGCCGCGACATCGCCCGCCACGTGCCCGAGAATGCCAACTGGCTCTCTCGCCTCGGCTTCTGTCTCGGCGCTCCCGCCGCCTGGGCCATCATCAACTACCGCTTCGGCAGTGGCCTTGAGAAACGCCGACTGCCCAAGCCGATCAAGCTCGTACCCTGGTTCTTCTACCGGGTTGCCAAGCTCGGCGTGGAGATCACCTCCAACATCCATCTGCCCGCCAAGGCCGAAATCGGTCCCGGACTGTACATCGGCCACTTTGGCCCGGTTTTTGTCTCCAAGCACGCGCGCCTCGGCGAGTCCTGCAACATCTCCCAGGGCGTCACCATCGGCGTAGCGGGCCGCGGCGAGAACCGCGGCGCGCCAACCTTCGGCGATCGCGTCTACATCGGCGCGGGCGCCAAGGTCATCGGCAAGATAAACGTCGGCAGCAACGTCGCCATCGGCGCGAACGCCGTGGTCACCAAAGACGTCCCTGACAACGCCGTAGTAGCGGGCGTACCGGCCAAGATCCTGAACTACAACGGCAGCGGTGACTTCGTCCACGATCACGCGCAGTAGCCCACGGCCTCTTCTGCTGTAGGGCGGGGGCTCGTACCCCGCCGGCCTTCATCTACGACCATCAATAGCACTCATATGACCAAACCGAAATCAATCGCCATCATCGCCCATTCCCCCCGCACCGTCCGCATCGCCCTCGGCGACACCAGTGTCGAGGCCGGCGGCGCCGAGCTTCAACTCGCCTGGACCGCCCAACTCCTGCGCGATCGCGATTGGAGTGTCTCGTTCGTCATGCCTGTCACCGGGGAAGCCCCGCCCACCGGCGAGGGGTCTGGCTTCGAGGTCGTTCCTGCGCACCATCCGGGGCGCGGACGCGGCCCCCTTGGCTATCTCTCCTGCACTGTTCGCGATTACTGGCGCGCCCTCGGCCAGGCCAACGCCTCCGTCTACCTCCACCGTGGCGCCACCGGAATGGCTGGCTGGACTGCCCTGCACTGCCGGCTCACTGGCAGCCATCCCGTGCTCAGCGCCGCCTCCAATCTTGACGTAGCCCCGGACTTGCACGGCCAAAGCGGCGAAGCCTGCCCTTCGCGCCTGAACCAAGCCCTGTACCGCTACTTCCTAAGTCGCTGTGAGCGCGTCTTCGTGCAATCACCAGAGCAGGCGCAACTCTACCGGGAGCGCTCCGGCAAGGATGCCGTCGAGATGCCCAATATCGCCGACATCCCCGCCTTGGTCCCCGCAAAGTCCCCCACGCCCCTCATCGCCTGGGCAGGGGCCATTCGCAAGTGTAAGCGTCCCCTGTGGGTCATCGACATGGCCCGTCTACTCCCGGAGGTCCGCTTCGCCGTCGCCGGTGGCCCCAATCCCGGCGAGGAGCCGCTTTGGGAGCAACTGCAGGAAGCAGCCGCCGACACTCCCAATGTTGACCTTCTCGGCTGGCTTAAGGTCGCCGAAGTCGAAGACCTCATCGGCCGCGCCTGGGCCTGCCTGTGCACTTCGCAGATGGAAGGGTTTCCCAACGTCTACCTCATGGCCTGGGGCCGCGAAACCCCGTTGATCACAAGCTTCCCCGCCGGCGGACTGGCCGAGCGCAGTGGCGCGAGCTTCATTGGCGACAGCCCCGCGGCCCTCGCCGACGCCGCCCGTCGCCTGGTTGCCGAAGAGCCCCTGCGGCGCAACATGGGCCACACTGGTCGCCAGTATGCCCTCTCCAACCACAGCCGCGACGCCGTCGGCGACCGCTATGATGCTTCACTCTCCGCAATGCTGGGAGCCTCTGCATGATCCTGCTCGCTTCTCGTCAGGCCAACCGCCTGACCATGGTCATCATCGTGATCCTGGCGCTCCTGCTCGGCGCGCTGGCTTTTGATCCTGCCCTGAACATGGGCGGTGACAATGCCGAGTACCTCGGCCTCGCCCGCGCCCTCTCAACCGGCCAGGGCTTCACGGTACTGAGCGCCCCCGTGCCCCATCCAGAAACCCAGCGCACGCCCGGATATCCGCTCTTTCTCGCGCTCTTCATGCGCATCTTTGGCGAGGAGTTGTGGGCGCTCAAACTCACCTCGCTCCTGCTCATGGCTGCCAGCGCCCTCCTCGCCTACCGCTTTCTGCGCTGCCAGCGCGCCTCCACTCTCCTGTTGAGCGCGTTTGGCGTCTGGCTCTTCATCTGGAACCTCGACATCCTTGCGCTGGGCTCGGTCACCGGCTCGGAGATGCTCTACACGTTCGTGACGATGATCGCCCTGCTCGCCGCCGTCCGCTACGTCGGCAAAGACGAGACGGTGCGCCCGGATTTCGTCAGAAACAAGCCTCACACGTGGGCCTGGCTCATTGTCATGGTCCTCGCCGCCGTCGCCTCCATCTACGTCCGACCCAATGGCATCACCATGGTCCCCGCCCTGGGCATGTACCTGCTCTTGCGGCGCGAGTGGCGGGCTCTGCTCGTGGGCCTGATTGCTGGCGGCCTGCTTTTGACCCCGCTCATCCAACTGCAGCGCCAGGCAGCCGCCCAGGGACCGACCTACCTGACCTACATGAATACCAGCGAGGAGGGTGACAGCTCGCGCGAGATGCGCGGCGCCGGGGACCTGGTCCGGCGCATCGCCCGAACCGCTTCCACTCAGACCCTCAACCTCGGGCAACTGCTGATCCTGCGCCCTGAGCACTTCAGCCTTCGTCCGCGGCCGGTAATTGCCGATCCACAGCCTGGTCCGCAGTCAGAACTGAGCCCCGCTGCCAGCGCAGTCCCTGCAGGGAACTCACCTCTCAGAGCTGCCCGCCACGCCTCACGCTACTTGCTCGGGCTCATTGTCATCCTGGGGTTCATCATCACCTGGCGCGGACGCGGCAGCGCTATGCACTGGTACACCCTGATGAACATCCTGCTGCTCCTGCTGTCCCCCTTCCCGCGCGGGCGCTATCTCCTCCCGCTCCTGCCCCTGTGGGGCTGGTTCTTTGCCATGGCGGTCATGTGGGGCACAAGCCTCCTGCTCCAAAGACGCACTCCTGGTCGCGCGCTTCTCGTCATCATTGGTCTCATCGCCGTCGGAACGACTACCGTGGGTATCGCCCAGCGGGTTGCGCTCAACTGGGAGAACCGCGGGCTTAGCTGGCACGCCCCCCAGCGCTATGCCCTCGACGGCACTGACTTCGTGAACTACGCCGCCACCATGGAGTGGACTGGCCTGCACACGCCCGAAAACGCCGTCGTCGTCGCGCGCAAGCCCTACAACGTCTACTGGGTCACCGGCCGCCACTCAACCTGGGCGCCGCTGTGGATCGAGCAACCTGACAGGCTCTGGCAAAGCCTCGTCATCCAGTCCCGGCAGACCCCGCTGTATGTCATTCAGGATGGTTTCCGGAACCGCTATCACGGAGACCTAACCAACCGCAACCTGGCGCCGGCCCTTGCTGCCCACCGTCAGGAGATCGATCCGGTCTTCCGGGTCCTGCAGCCGCAGACCACCGTCTGGCGCCTGAGGACCTTTGCGGGGGCACTCCAGCCATGAAGGTCCTCACCCTCACCCATGAACTACCCCCCATCGGCGGCGGCGGCGGGCGCATCGCGCTCGAACTGGCGCGCCGTATGGCCGGGCTCGGCCATGAGATTGAGATCGTGACCGCAGCCTGCGGCGACCTTCCGCTCGACGAAGTCCTGGACGGTGTTCGCATCCGCCGCCTCCCCTGCGGGCGCAAGCATCTCGAGTATTCCACCGGCACGGAGAAGGCCCGCTACATCGCTGCCGCGGTCAAGGCTCTCCAGCGTCAGGCGCTGGACTACGATCTCATCCACGCCCACTTCATACTTCCCGCGGGCCTCGTAGCGGCACTGCGCCCTCTGCCCTACCTCGTCACCTGCCACGGCTCCGACGTCCCCGGCCACAACCCCTACGAGGGCGCCTGGGAGCATCGTCTCATGCGCTCCCTGTGGCGCCGGGTCGTGGACCGCGCCGGGGCCATAGTCTCGCCGTCTCAGAACCTCTGCGACCTCCTGCTGCGAGTGGACCCGTCCCTGGACGCCAAACTCCACCGTATCCCCAACGGCTACCCATGCGGCAAGTTCGCCGAGAGCACCCATGAGGGCGGCATCCTCATGCTCAGCCGCCTGATCCCGCTCAAGGGCTTCCAGTGGTTTCTGCAGGGGCTTCAGGGCCTGGACCTCGGCGTAGACGTGAGCCTTGTGGGCGACGGCCCCATGCGCGCTGAACTCGAGGCTCTTGCCAATGAGACGCCGACTAAGGTGATCTTTCACGGCTGGTTGGATAACGACTCTCCGCGCCTGCGGGAGCTATTCGAGAGTGCCTCGATCTTCGTCTTCCCCTCGGAGGCAGAGAACTTCCCCACGGTCCTGCTTGAGGCGATGGACGCCGGCCTTGCCATCGTCACCACGAATGTAAAGGGATGCCCTGAGGTCATCGGCCCCGCGGGCCTCACAGTACCGCCACGCTCGCCAGAGGCTCTCCGTGACGCAGTCCAGGGCCTCATCGGGGACCCCGAGCGTCGCCTCAGCCTCGGCCGCCAGGCTCATGCCCGGGTGCGCGCTGAATTCGACTGGTCGGTAGTGGAACGGCAGTACGAGGCGCTCTATGGGGCGGTGGCCAATGCCACCACCTGAGCAAACCACCACGGCCACTCCCGAAGCGATCACCACGGCTCCCGCGTCAGTCCCTGCCGCCGTGCCCACCGAACAGGGCCGCCGCGCCGCCCGCAACATCCTGTGGTCCGGCTGGGGACAGATCTCAGTCGCCGCCGCCGGTATCGTCTGGCTCTTTACCGTGCCCCGCACGCTTGGCCCGCAGTACTACGGCATCTTCGTCCTGCTGAGCTCGCTCATTGACTTCCACACCATGGGGTGCACGCTCGGCGTTCAGAATGCCTTCGCCTATTACTTCCCGCTTCTGCGCACCCATCATCCGCGGCAACTCAGCCGTCTGACGACCGCCTACAGCCTGGTGGTTTTGGGGATAAGCCTGCCTGCCGCGTTTCTCATCGGCTGGCTCGGAATACGCCTCGGCGGCAATATTGTGACGGCGCTGCTGGCCGGGCTGGCCGCGCTGGCGGCACTCATTCAGGCAGCCAACGGCATCTTCGGCGCCATCCTCTACGGCGAGAACCGCATCGCCACCTATTCCGTACGCTTCCCGCTGCAGCAGGTTGTCACTACCGCCGCCGTGTTTGCCGGCGCGTGGTGGTTTGGGCTTAAGGGTTCCGTGGCAGGGCTGACAGCCGCCGTGGCAGTCATGCTACTCTGGCTTCTCGCGGTGGCTCGCCCGTGGCGCTATCTTGCTGCGCCGGCGGACACCGTCGCGAGACTGCAAGACGTGACTGCAGCCACTGACACGACCACCAATGATCCCCCTCGCCGCCTGCTCCGTCAGGCCCTGGTGTTTGGCCTATACTCCCTTTTCGGCGGCCTCGCCGCCCTCACCGTCACCCGCGGTGGCAACATCATCCTTGTCGGCGTGTGACTCAAGGCCGATGAGGTGGCCGTCTTCGCCGTCGGCCTCGGATTCGTGCTTCAGGGCGTCGTACTATTGTCGGCGCTCGGCACGGCCCTTACACCGGGACTCGCCAGTCTGATCTCCAAGGGCGAGCCAGGCCGCGCCGCCGACTGGGCACAACGCGCCGCCAGGTATCAGGCCTTCGCTGCCATTGTCGCCGTTGGCTTCGTGGCCTTCCTCGGCAAGCACCTGCTGTACGCCGCCGTAGGCAATCGCTTTCCTGGCGTTTTCACCATCACCATGATCGGCGCCGCAGCCCTGGTACCCATGGCGCAAACGAACCTCAGCAATCAGATGGCAATCGCCTGGGGCCGCCCGCGCATCACGATGGAAGCCTGGGTGCTGATGAGCGTGCTGTTCCTGACCGGCGCAGCCATCTACGGCTCTCTGGATGGCCCCGTCGGCGCCGCTCTCGCGCTGGTAGGCACAGCCTGGCTGACCTCCTTCCTGGTCAGTTGGCGGCTCAGGTCCTCTGGGGGGCCCGAAATGTGGAACTGGCCCGTAGTGAAGCTACTGCTCGTTGCGACGCCGGGCTTCGCCGCGACGCTGCTCCCCGACACCATTCTCCTTAACGTCCTGCTATATGCCGGTTTCATCGTCTATCTCGCCCTCGTGGCCTTTATGACAAACACCATAACCCCCGCTGAGATCAGGGAGATCATCGGCGCGATACGCCACCGCGAACCCTGACGGGCCCCCTCACGCGCTTTTGGGCGCTTCTTTGGCCACTTCATACCCTCCCCTGAGCTTTCCCGGGCAAACTCGCTGCTGAGGTGAGACCAATGGCAGGTTCCAACACACGGGCCCGCTCTCGCCGGCCCGTGTTCGTTTGCCACGCCCTCGACTCGCAGGTAAAAAGCGTCCCTGGGGCGAAGCACGGAATTGTTGTCAGCATATCCGCCAGCGGAGGCCGACTGTGAAGACCCTCTGGATCGCCCTTTCAGTCCTGACCTGCCTGACCGCTCTCGCCGCGCCCGTTCCTCCCGCCGATCAGAAACTATGGTTGCGGCACCTCATCCCTCTCCCCAAGCAGATTGAGTTCAAAGGCACCTTCCAGGTCGCACCGCAGGCCCTCAGCATAGAGACTGCCCCCGGTGTTGGCGACGTTGGACAGGCAGGAGCCGCGCTTCTCCGAAAGTCCCTGGGGCTTCCTGAAGATCAGGGCAAGACGCTTGCCAAGCCTCAGTTCACCATCACTTTCGCGCTATGCAACCCGAAGGACAAACGCGCAGTAACCGAGGCCGCTCAATTGGCCAAGCGCCCTAACTGCGAGCAGGCGTACGCCATCGTCCCCGGTAAGAACACCCTCGCCGTGGTCGCCCTGGATGAGCGCGGCCTGTACTATGGCGCCCTGACGCTCTCTCAACTGCTGCCCGTCAAGCAGACCCCGCAGCGCCTGGCGATCCCGATGGTCTCGGTCCTCGACTGGCCGGACCTCAACGAGCGCGGTCTGTGGGGCGGCAACGCGGTCAATGACATCGAGTGGATGTCGTCATACAAGATGAACCTCGTCGAGGCCCATGCGAACCTGAGCCTCAGCCCCGACGGCAAGGGAGTCGCCAAATTCAGCCCGGAAAAGGTCGAGGAGGGTCGCCTGCATGCCTTCAAGGTAGTCCCGGTGCTCACCCATCTGGACCAGATAGCCCCGCTTGGCGTCTTCGAGCGCTTCCCGGAGCTACAAGGCAAGGAGCCCGGCGCCAAGCTCCAGGGCCACGCGTATGTGACCGCTCCGTGTGCCTCACAGCCGGGCTTCGTGAAGCTCCTCAGCGAGTGGATGACTGATCTAGTCACCATCCCCCACGTCACAGACATCTGCATCTGGCTCAGCGAAAACGATGTCCAGTGCGCCTGTGACCAGTGCAAGGCAATTGGCGAGTTCCCCGCCGAAACCCGCGCCTGCGTGCAGGCCTTCCGTATCGCCCAGAAGGCCAACCCCAACGCGCACCTCCGCATCCTGCTCACCCAGGGCAGCTACAAGACCAATGACAAGGTGCTGGCCGAAATCCCGGCTGACGTCAATGTGAGCTACTACGACGGCGGCCGGACGTACGACTCGTCCCGCGATCCGATGATCTACCCCTTGCTTGAAGACTACGCGAAGAAGGGCCGCTGGCTTGGCGTCTACCCTCAGGTCACCGCTTCCTGGCGCATCGTCTGCCCGTGGAGCGGCCCGCAGTTCATGAAGTACCGCATGACTGAGTTCGTGGACAAGAAGCTGACCAACCTCTGCGGCTATGCCACGCCCCACAACCGCCTCTACGACTTCAACGTCACCGCCGCCGCCGAATGGGGCTGGAACGCCCACGGCCGCGATGAGCGCGAATTCGCCGCCGCGTGGGCCACCAGACGCGCCGTCAATGATCCGGAGAAGGCTGCCGACTGGGCAGTGATGCTCGGGCCGGTCGGCTGGGACGTCTACGGCTCGCGTGTGCCCTACACCGCCTTCTTCGGCGAGGCTGGCCGCATGATCCAGAACCGCGCCAAGCCTGTCTTCGGCAAGGGCATGTACCGCTACTTCCCCGACGAAAAGCACCTGGCGGACGATCTCGCCATCTGCGCCCGAGCCGCCAAACTCGCTGCCGATCTCAACGATCCGTGGATCACCGCCGAGACCCAGGTCATCTCGGGCTATGTCACGATGCTGACCAAGCTCAACGACCTCTCCGCTCTGATCTCACGGGCCACCCCTCCCACGGAAACCGAGCGTACCGGCCTGCAGCGCACTCTCCGCGAATTCGCCCAGGCGGGGATTGAGGTAAATGCGGGGCTACGCGCCTGGGAAGCCGCCTCTCTCGGCGGCAAGGGGGGCGGCCGTCTGCAGGACACGATGTCTGTGACCGACCAGACGGTGGATCAGGTCAGCAAGGCGCTCCTGCCCTTCGGCGTCCGCAACCCCTTCGCCCCCTACCTGGTGAAGACCGTCGGCGAGTACCACGACCGGGACTTCGAGGACAAGCAGGTGATAGTTAAGAAGCTCGACATCACCTCCGCCGTCTCAGGTGCCGGCACCTACCAGGTACGCTTCACCCACACCGAGGGCTACCACGGCGCCACTGTGCAGCGCGTGGCCATCGCCACGGCCCCCCACGGGCAGACCGAGCCCCTGACCGAGGTAGTCTTCGACAAGCACTACGGCTCCATCGGCTACACGCCCAAGGGCGAGACCTACACGCTGGCACTGCCGGCTTATGACGAGACCTCAGACTACTTCCTCGTGGTTGACATGAGCGGGGTGAAGTCCAGTGCCCAGCCCATGAGCCGCCGGGGCATCAACGGGACCATCACCATGTGGAAGGAGCAGACGCCCGGCGAGGCTATCCCGGACCTCCCGCTCCTGCCCATGAGCGATGCCGAGAAGGCCCGCTACGGCGGGCCGAAGTTCACACAAGGCGGGGTACGCGTGGGAGTGCTGCAGGGCGGCTACGGCGCAGAGGCCTTGCTGAAATACCTGCAGGGCAAGCCCGGCATCGATGCGCAGCCCCTGTGGCTCGTCAACGCAGCGAACCTCAAGCCCTGCCAGGTGCTCATCGTGCCGCAGCCCTACCTGCCCGAGACCTACGCGCCGGCGATAGCGGCCCTCCTGACGAGATTCGTCACCGAGGGCGGCGGGGTACTGACCCTGCACAACTCGGTTGGCTACCGCGGCCTGCCCGTCGCGGTGCCGGAGGTATGCGCCAAGGGCGTGACCCACATCAAGGACCCGGGGTGGCACCTAACGCCCGACACGACCCTCGCCACGGGCCTGCAGCGCGGCCGCACTCTCACGCAGAGCTACTATGACTACATCGTGCTGGAACCGGGCTCAAAGGGGACAGTAGTGGCCACCGGCGCCGCAACCGGCCGTCCGGTAATCGTCTTGGGGGAAACCGGCAAGGGGCGCTACGTAGCCTCCGGTCTCGGCACCTGCATCGGCCCAGGCGCCGACCAGGATGTCCCCCCGACTGAAGATGAAGGAGTATTCCTGCAAAACGCGGTGAAGTGGCTGGGAAAGCAATAGGTGCAGGACCGGGGCCTATACCCGGCCGCCGCACTGTCCACTAACTGTAGGGCCGGGGCTCGTACCCGGCCGCCGCGCTGTCCGCCAGCTGTAGGGCCGGGGCTCGTACCCGGCCGCCGCACTGTCCACCAACTGTAGGGCCGGGGCTCGTACCCGGCCGCCGCCCCCCTCTGCTTACTTCCAGCAATATACCCCCGCCAGCATCGGCGCCAGTTCATCATCTGTGAACCCCTGGAAGTCACCATGCATCCGGGGCCGCAGCCGCCTCACCGCTTCCACGTCCTCGGCCAAGGCTCGCGTCTCCACCTCCAGTCCCAGTTCCTCAAACATCCGCTGCAACTGCGGAAGACGCAGGCGGTTCAGGTAAGCTTTGTGCGGGTACCGTGAGGTCAGCACATGCGACCACATATACTCTGAGTAACACAGGAACTGCAGCGGGAACCGGAAAAAGTGGTCCCGCAGGTCCACCATGTGATACATGAACCCGCCGGGCTTGAGCACTCGCGCCAACTCCTTGAAGACCTCCTGCGGCTCGTTCAGGCACTGCAAAACACTATGTGAGAAGATCGCTCCCACCGAGTTATCGGGCAGTCCCGTAGCCGTGGCGCTCTGCCAGCGGAACTCAATCCTTCCCCCTCCGAAAGTGGCAAGCTCCCTCGTCTCCCCGGGGTCGAGTACCGCCACACGCTGCCACTCCGCGCCGCAGTACCCAAATGCCGCCATCAGGTCGCGAATCCGTTGCTGCAGAAGGCCCTGGTCCAGATTGCGCCGTGCCCGCTCCACGAACACTACCCGCGCTGCGCCCTGCCCCAGGAACCCAACCGCTGCCGGGTTGTACCTCCCAGGACCGATCTCCAGGACCGTCTCTCCGGCCAGCTCCCCCGCCGCATAGTCGACTGCACTAACCTGCCCCTCGTGGACCTGCACAAGGTGCCGCAGGTCATCGAAGTCGTTCGTCAGGTACCGTCTGGCTACGTTCCCCGGCATAAGCCGACGCGACAGCCTGCCAGCCAGATACGGTACTTCTGTCAGAAGACTCATACCAGGACTCACTTACTAGCCGAGATTGATGGTTCTTCGACGCCCTTGCGTCGTCACGGTTCAGGCCACACCCCCACAGTTCCTCACCACCATCGAAGCCTGGAAACCGCCCTGAGCGCTCCCTGAGCCCATCTGCGGCCTGGTCCCGCCATCGGTGCTTCTTCTTCATCATCACCAGGATATATTTTCATTGCAAAACAGGAACAATATCACGCTGATGGGGGGTCATACTTACCGACGTACGGCGTAAGGGTTTTCGAAAGGCCGCCTAAGGTTTTACGAAGCGGTTGTCGGGGTATACTCACCCACAAGGCGTTGTGGCGTTGGCAGTGCCCCGCAGGTCCCCGCTGTTCAGCCCACGCAGTACGAAGCAAATCCAACGGTTCCCCCAAAGTCGTGGCCTGTTTGTGTTGCAGCTCTCTTTTGTAGCGCTGCTTTCGAGAGGTTGTGCTTCCCGGAGCCGTCGAGGACGGATTGGTTTCGCACTGCTAAGGGATTTCGAACAGCGGGGTAGGGGATTGGCGGAGATCTGGCGAGAGAGGAGGTGGAGGCCCAATGCGCTCGACAGGCTCAACATTCAGGAGGAACAGATGTATCAATCAGGCCATAGGAATGCTCCGACTGCCGTCGCTGTGGCGATCGACACCCATTCTCTCAACCGGAGCCTCCACACCAGCAGCGTGCTGTGGATGCTTCTCTTGCTGCTCGCTGCCTCTTTCTTCGCTTTCGCTCTTCCGGCGCACAGCGCCACGTATTATGTAGCCACCAATGGCAGTGACGATGCCGCCGGTACCAGCAGCACCCCCTGGCGCAACATCAACCACGCCGTCCCCCTGCTCCAGTCCGGAGATGTTCTCATCATCCGTGACGGCACCTACAACGAATATGTAGACCTCGACCTACTGGCCAAGGCCTCTCCCGCCATCACCATTCAGGCTGAGAATCCCCGCAAGGCGATCATCAACTCCGGCAACGACAACTCCATTGGTATCGGAGCCTGGCAGCCCGTGCAGGGCGTGCGCCTCGTCGGCCTCAAGGTCATCAGCGGCAAGATGGGTATCTGTTTCTACCGCGGCGGCGATGGCATGGACGTCATCAACTGCGAAGTGTCCGGCGGTATCGAGGGCATTCGCATCCCCGACGGCAGCAACCTCAAAATTCAGGACTGCTACGTGCATGACAACAACCAGGGCGTGCTCCTGGGCGTCAAGGACAGCTCCGGCGTCTCCAACATTCTCATCGAGCGCGTGGTATCCGCCAACAATGCCTACGCAGGCCAGACCGGCAATACCGACGGTTTCGCCGTTGAGGGCATGTGCACGAACCTCGTCATCCGCGACTGCGTCTCCTACGGCGCTGGCGACAGCGGCTTTGACCTGAAGCCGAGTGACGTGCTGATCGAGCGCGTGCTTTCCTACAATAATGCCGGCATGGGCATCAAGCTCTGGGGCAATAACGTCAAGGTCGTAAATGCCATAGTCTATGGCAACAAGATTGACGGCATCGCCACGGCGGGCACTGGCCTGCAGTTCTACAACTGCACCATCGCCAACAATGCCTCCAACGGCATCCGCCTGGAGACCACCAGCCCCAGCACTGTTACGCTTCGCAACAATATCATCTACAACAACCCCGTCCAAACATACGGCTCGACGCTGTGGAACGACGACTACAACCACTACTACTCGACCTCCGGCGACTACGTCATTCGCACCGCCGGCGCAACCTATACCCATTCGCAGGTCGCTTCTCACACCGCGCCTGTCGGCAGCCATTCCAGCGGTGGCGATCCCGTATTCGTGGGCCCGTCGAGTGCCAACTTCCGGCTGTCATCGACCAGTCCGTGCATCGGCACCGGCGTTGCTTCGAGCCTCGCGACCGTGGACTACTACGGCACCACGCGCAACAACCCGCCCGATAAGGGCGCCATCGCTGCCTCCGGTACCACGGCCGTAATCCCGACTGCACCGACCGGCGTCAGCATCACGCCCAGTGGCTCGACTGGCGTGGACACCGATCTCACCGCCCTCGCCACCGGCAGCACCGCCAGCAACGGCTCCACCGCTACCTACCAGTACCAGTGGGCCAAGAGCACCGATGGCGGCACTACCTGGGGCGCCTGGGGCAACACCGGCGCCACCCTCGCCAAGAGCAATCTTGCCGACGGCCAGGTCTGGAAGGCTCACGCCCGCGCAACTGTTGACAATGCCAACTACAGCGCCTGGACTGAGAGCGCCACTGTCACCATCACCACGGGCACCGCGAGCGCTGTAGCCGCGCCGAGCCAGGTCGCGATTACGCCCGGCAGCCCCACTGACAACGACAACCTCAGCGCTTCAGCCAACGGGGGCGGCGTGACGGGCAAGAGCCCGAGCTACACCTTCCAGTGGTCCAAGAGCGCCTCTGGCAGCACCAGCTGGTCAGCGTGGGGTTCGGCCGGTTCGGTCTACACCGCGTCCAACACCGCTGCCGGTGACCGCGTCAAGGCCCGGGCCTGTGTTGTGGACGGCACGAGCACCAGCGCGTGGACCGAGAGCGCCGTCGTTACGATCGCCAGTGGTACCACCACCACCACGCCTGTGCGCCCGACCAGCGTGGTCGTCACGCCCGGCGCACCGACGGACACCCAGAACCTCGTTGCTACCGCTTCACCTGCGGCCCCGGCCGGTATCACGTATATCTACCAGTGGCGCAAAATGGACGCGGGCAGCAAGAAGTGGAGTTCCTGGGGCTGGACCGGGCAGACGCTGAGCGCTTCAGTGACCAGTCCCGGCCAGAAGTGGCAGGCTCGCGTCCGCGCCACCGATGGCACCACACTCACTAGTGGCCGGGCGAGCAACGCCGTGACCATCCAGGCCGCCACGAGCACCACGCAGGTAGGTCCTGGCGCCCCCACCGTCACAATCTCGCCGACCGCGCCGACTGATGGCTCAACCCTCACCGGCTATGCTACCGCCACCGACGCCAATGGCGACACGCTCGAGTACGAGTTCTACTGGGCTCGCAGCACCGATGGCGGCCGGACCTGGGGCGGGTGGAACTACTACGGCAAGACCCTGTCCGCCTCCCAGACCAGCGTCGGCGATTGCTGGAAGGTCCAGAGCCGCGCCCATGACGGTCAGGTCTGGGGCCCCTTCGCCCAGAGCGCTGCGGTCACCATCAGATAGCCTGACGCTCTTCCTCTCGCAACACTACCTCGCAGCAACAAAGCGAACCGGGCCGCCAACTTGGCGGCCCGGTTCGCTTTGTGCACCTCACTGAACCCAATACCTCCCGTTCGCGACTAAGAGCTATGACTTCATCCACAGGGGAGGGGTGTCGTTGAGGCTGAAGAGGTTGGTCCAGAAGGCGGCCTTTTCCAGCGGATTCACTGCCTCATGGGGGCACCGCCGGCATTCACGCGTCGGGATCGCCACGCTGGAGATCTTCTACGGGCACCACGTCTTGCCGGATGATGCCCAGGCTCCCGACCTGAAGTCCTCGCAGCTTCGCGAGCGTCTTGATTACCTCCGTCGCACCCGTGATCTCGTTACCTTCGACGACGGCCTCGCCGCCCTGGAGAGGCCCAAGGACCGCCTTCGTCTGGCCGCTCTGACGTTTGACGACGGCTACCGGGACAATCTCCACACCCTGCTCCCGATTCTCCGGGATTCCAGCACGCCGGCGCTCATTTACGTCTCGACTGGACCGATCATGCAAGGCTGCGGCCTGTGGTTCGACCAGGTGCGCACCGCCCTCCGCCTCAGCCGCCTGACTGCGCTTAACCTCCCGTGGCTAAGCGAGCGCTTCAGCGACAACATCAGCCTTACCTACATGGCCATGGAGAGGCTCCGCCGCTTGGGACCGGCTGAACGACAGACCCGGGTGGAGGAGCTACTCAATGCCGTCCCTGCCGAATGCCGTACGCTGCTGCCTCACCAGGAGATGCTGACGGTGCCGGAACTGCAGGAGTTGGCTGCCGATCCGCTTATCACCATCGGTGCCCACACCCACAGCCACAGCGTCCTCTCCTCCTGCTCTGAGACCGAGGCACGCACCGATCTTCAGGACAACCTTACCACTCTGCAACTCCTCCTTGGACAACAGCCCATACACTTCGCTTACCCCAACGGTCAGCCGGCTGATTTCACTGCCCGCGACCAGGCTCTGCTGCGCGAATCTGGTCTTACCACGGCCACTACGACTGTCCGTGGGCTCAACCTGCCCGGAGTAGACCCGTTCGCCCTGCCCCGCAGTCCCCTGGGAGAAGGGCCGGTTGACCGCTTTGCCTGGCAGATTGAGAGGGGAGCGCTGGAATGACTCCCAACGATACCAAACTACGGCTACAGGAGCTCTCGCGCACCATCGCAAAGGCTAGGGCGGAGGGCAGCGACGCTTCCGACCTTATCGCCCAACACCAGACCCTGCGCCGGCAGCTTACCAACGGCCAGCATCCGCCCAGGAAACACGGGCCCCCGTCTCTCAGACTTGAGGTACTTACCAGCCTCGACGGCCTCCCTCCGACCGACTATGAAGACCTCCTCGCGGAGTCGGAGACAGTCTCACCATTCATGACGCTCAACTGGCTCGAGCCCTGGTACGCCGCCTACGGAGGTGACTACGACCTGCATCTGGTTGTCGTCCGCCAGGGCGACAGGCTCCTGGCTGCTCTCCCCCTGATGATTGGCATGGAGCGGCGACACGGCTTGCGGCGCCGGGTGGCGCGATTTGTCGGCACGGGCCCGGGCCTGCGCGGCAACTACTTCTCGATGCCGCTGCGCTCGGGCGCGGCAGAACAGACCGGCGACCTGCTCAACGAGCACCTCGAGAGCCTGCTCGAGCGTGTCACGCTGGTACTGGAGAACCTCTCGCCTTTCGCTGACGGCCTCACGACCCTCAGGCTGCTGTGTCGCCAGCCTCACCGCGCCATATCGCTCACTACACAGATAGGCTGTGTTCATGGTTCCCTTCCGGACACTTTCGACAAGTTCATCCAGAGTGTGCCGACGGCGACGCGCCGCACTTCCCTCCGCCACGGCGACGCCCCGCTCAGGCAGCATGGAGACGTGGAGTACAGAGTTTGTCGGCGTTCAGAACAGATCCCCGAATTCCTCGATTCCCTCGGCCGTCTCAGCGTCCAGCGACGCGCCCGTGAGGGGCAGCAGAGCACCTGGGCGGTGAGGCAAAACACCGAGGCACGAGAGCAAGTATGTGCACGATTTCTCGCTGACGACCGCCTCCGCCTGGAGTTGCTCACGTACGATAAGAAGCCAATCGCTGCGCTCATCGGCTTTGTTTACAGCAACATCTACTTCTGCTACAATATGGCCCTAGACCAGGCATTTTCCGACTACCAACCCGGACATTTGCTCCTGGCCTGGCGCATCAGACAATCCATCGACGAGGGTCTGACTGGCTTCAACTTCCTCGTCGGTGATGCAGATTATAAGCGGCAATACTTCAGACAGGTGCTCCCGGAGCTTACGGCGACGGTTCTACCGTCCCGCGGCGTGCAGCACTGCTTTGAGGGAGCTTGTCAGTTCTTACGTGGCCTGAGGAAGTTGTAGAGGTTGTTGACCGGTCGTCCCCCGGCCCCTAGCTGGGGATGCTGAAGAACTACTCCTGCGGCGGCTTGCGTCCCGTCGCTGGTCTCCTACATCGTTGTCTGGAGCGTAATATAATGCTGCGACTGTGCTTGGCGGTGGCTTTCGCGTGCGCGCTTGCGCCTCTGGCCGCCGCTCCCCCGGACCATCCACCACTCCAAGTCGCTCAAGCTCCCGTTGCTCCGGCAGCGCCGCCCGCCGCCACTGCCGCTGGCGCCCCAACCGTTCTCTTCGGCCAGCCACTGCAACCCGGCGATACCATTCTCATCACCGTCGCTGGCGAGCCCCTGATCACCGGCCCGTACACCGTGCGTGAGGACGGCCGCCTGATGCTGCCCATGATCGGGGATTTCCAGGCCGCCGGCTTCACGCCTACCCAGTTTGCCGACCGCCTCGCCACCGCTCTTCGCCGCTACGTCAAGAACCCCATTGTCTCCGCAAACGCCACAACCACGATGCCCCGCTCGGTGACCATACTCGGCGACGTCCCCCGCCCCGGCATCTACGACCAGCGCCAGACACCCACGCTGCTCTCGCTGCTGGCGGTCTGTGGCGGGCCCACCCCCACTACCGACTGGTCACGCTCAAGCTTGATCCGCAAGGGTGAGGTCGCACTGCTGGCGGTGCGCGAGGGCAATCTGCCCCAGGACGCGCCACTGCAGGCGGGAGACGTCATCTCCGTAGCCTCCAAGGGGACACCCACCGTGCAGGTAGTTGGCGCGGTCAAGGTCTCCGGCGAGGTACCCCTCACCAAGGCCGACAGCGCCGCGAAGCTCGCTCTCATCAGCGGTCTCGCCCCCGATGCCGACCCCTCGGCCGCGTCCATCCTGCGCGGCGACAAGCGGATCCCCAGTGACCTCTCCGCGCTGGTTAGCGGACAGGCTACTCCTCCTGAGGTGACGCTGCAGCCTGGTGACATCCTCGTGGTGCCCCAGAAGGCGGAATCCAGCATCTACCTCCTCGGTGATGTGAAGACCTCCGGCGTGCAGCCCCTGACGAAGCCCACCCGCGCCACGGCCGCGCTGGCCGCTGCCGGCGGCCTTCTGGATACCGCCGATGGCGCTCGCGCCTACATCCTGCGCAACGGTGAGCGCGTGCCGCTCAATCTCGTCGCCCTGCTGCAGTCGGGCTCCACCGCGTCAGACCCTATGCTGCAGCCCGGCGATGTGCTCGTGGTTCCGAAGCAATCCGGCTCGGTCTACATAATCGGCGAAGTCACCAAGCCCGGCCCGCAGCCTCTCAACGTCGCAGGCTCAGTAATCTCCGCCTGGGCGCTCGCTGGCGGCGCTACCGAACTGGGCGACCTTCGCAACGTCCTCCTGCTCCGCGAGAATGAGACCATGCGCCTCGACCTCCAGGGGCTGGACCGCGGCGACACGCGCTGCGACATCAAGCTTCAGGATGGCGACCGCATTCTCGTGCCCAAGCTGGCGCAGCAGATGTACGTCCTCGGCGAGGTCCACACGCCCGGCATCTACCGCATCCAGGAAGGCGAAACGCTTCTGAACGTCATCGCCCGCGCCGGCGGCCCCACCGGGGCAGCCGCCATCGGCCGCATCGCCATCGTTCGCCGCCTCGGTCCCGGAGCGATGCCCACTGCGGAGCAGCGGGCCGCTGCGCGCCGCGCCCGACCGACCGATCCCGCGGACAAGCTCGAGCAGGCCATGCAACTCGGTCTCAACGTCCACTTCATCAACCTCGCCAGGGTGCAGCCCGGCGAGGCGGTCTACCTCGCTCAGCCCAACGACCTCATCTACATCCCGGCCATCAAAGTGAAGACGATTGACTGGTGGCAGGTGCTGCTGACGCTCGGAACCGCACTGCTTCTGAACGACTAGAGGGCGGCCAAACATGGAACTAATCGAGTACTACCGCATCATTCGGCGCCGTCTCTGGATGCCCCTGACCCTCGCGGCCTTCGCGCTCATTGCCGTCAGCGTCCTGTTCGTCTTCGGTCCCAAGCGCTGGCGGTCAGAGGGGCAGATGATAGCCCAGCCGGGCGCCGCGATGCGCGTGCAGTGGACCGGCACGACCGTCGAAGTCGTTGAGGAGGCCGAGGTCTGGGGGACTCTGCAGCAACTCGTGGAGAGTCGCGCCATAGCCACCGCCGCCGCCCAGGAAGCGGGGCTCATCCCTCCCGGTGGCAACACCGCTGCCTTGCAGGCCCTCGCTTTCGAGCGCGCCAAGCGCGGCGCCATGTTCATGGTCCGGGGCAATGGCCCCTCGCCCGACGCGTCCACACGCTATGTTGACGCCGCCATGGATAAGCTCGCGGAAATGTGGAACCAGACGCGCCTCGAACGCGCCCGCGCCATGGCCGCAGACATGCGCCGTCAGCTTGAGATTCAGGAACCGCCCCGCCAGGCGCTACTTAATCAGGTAGACCGGGCCGAGGCCGGCTCACCTCCCGGCAAGCCCACCGACCTGCTCGCCTGGATGCAAACCCAGATCACCGAGAACCAGGGCGCTCTGTCCGCAGCTCAAGTTGATGTGAACGTCGCCCGCGACCGCCTCACCTCGTTGCAGGAACTCGCCCGCCGCGAGCGCAATCTCCCGCCCGAGCAGCGCACCTGGGTCGAGGGCGGCACCGTCACTACGCCCTTAGCCGGACTTGAGGCCCGCCTGGCCGATCTGGAAGCCCAGCGCGCCCGGATGCTGCAGGGCCGCACCGAAAGTCATCCTGAGGTCGAGGCCCTGACGCAGGACATTGCCAGTGTGCGTCGACAACTGCAGGTGGAGCGAGAGCGAGCCGTCGGGGGCCAAAACCGCGTCTCACCCGCCCTCTCCCAGCAGATCGTCATGTCCCGAATGGAACTCGCCTCCGCCCTGCGCCGCATCCAGGCGCTGCAAGCCCGTGACAGCGAACTCCGCAACCGCCTTCCGGCTCTGCAAAACCGCGCGCGGCTCTACAGCGAATTGCTCGAACGCCTCAAGCCCCTCGACGACCAGCGAGCGAGTATCGTGGCCAACCTCAAGATCCTCGACGCCGAAGCGCGCCGCCTCCGCGAGAGCCGGGACCTCTCCGTGGTAGACAAGGCCGAGGTCATCTCTACCAACCGCAGCCTCTCCCGCTTTGCTTTGTTGGCAGTCGCAGGCATCTTCGCCGGCTTCATCATCGGAATCATGGTCGTGTTCCTACTGCACTACCTGGACGTCGGCGGCCAGTCCAAGGATGCCCAACCCGCCCCAGCCTAACCCCCATTCCCCCAGAATTCAAAAGAGCCGGGCGCCCACCGCCCGGCTCGCAACTCCCGCGTACATCCCGTTCCCGACGTTCCCGCCCCACCCGTTCCCGCCGTATCTGTTCCCGCCTCACCCCTCACATCATCAGCGCCGCCGCCCCCACCACACCCGCGTCATACCCCAGCGCCGCCGCCACCACCGGCGTCTCCCTGGCCGCCGGCATTGCTGTAGCCCGGTACGCCTCCCGCGCCGGCCCCAGGAAGGCCTCACCCAACTCCGGTACTCCCCCTCCAAGCACGATGATCTCCGGGTCGATCAGGTTAGCCGCATTCCCGATAGCCAGCCCCAGCCACCGTGCCGCCCGCGCGACAACCTCCACCGCCACAGGCTCACCAGTCAGGGCGCTCTCCCCCACTTCCCGCCCTGTGACCTCACCCATTCCCGCCGCGCGCCCTTCCCGCCCAATCGCGGACCCCGAACTCAGCGCCTCCAGGCACCCACACTTGTCACAGGTGCACACCGGCCCGCCCGGGAGCACCACACTATGCCCGATCTCACCTGCGGTGCTATGCGCGCCGTGGTGTATCTCTCCGTTCAATATGACCGCCCCGCCGATACCCGTACCGATGTTCACGTACAGCACGTTCCGGTATCCATGCGCCGCCCCAAACTTCGTCTCTCCCAGACCGCCGCAATTCGCATCATTATCAACCACCACTGGCAGCCCGAAGCGCTCGGCAAACAGCCGTGCCATCGGCAACCCCGGCTTCCACCCCTCCACATGATGCGACCGCACGATCGTCTGCGTTCCGAAATCAACCGGCCCGCCAAACCCGATCCCGATGCCCGCCGGGGGCGCCGCGAGAGCCTTCGTCGTCTGCTGCAGATCGCGCACCATCTCAAACAGCAGTTCCAGCGCCGCCTCGCCGCACTGTGGCGTTCTCTCCCGGGCCACATTCAAAACGCGCCCATCCAGCCGCACCAGAGCCGCCGAAAGCCGCGTTCCACCAACATCAAGTCCGATAATCGTATGCATAGTGCCTGTACCCGCTACCACTTGTCATTCTGAGCCCGCACGTCCGCGTGCGGCAAACGAAGAATCCCCCTGCGCCAACAGCCATAGTCCCCCCGCCACCATCACCGCCGAGATACCCACCGGAACCCACACCGGCGCAAACCACGCCTTCGGAATCAAAAACAGCAGATCCATCGTCGCCAGCGACGCCGGCCACCCAATCAGCACCTTCAGCGCCACATAGTAGAAGATGTCCCACACCCCGAAAGCAAACAGGAACACCGCCAGCCTCTGTACGGGCCTCTTCCCCACGAGATACGCGAGGCTGAGCAGCATGATGATCGTGGATGCCTCGCGCCACTGCTCACTCGTGACGATCCACTGCGGCACCCGCGCGTACACGTTTGCATCCAGCTGTTCCGGCGTCGGCACGATGTTCAGGATGTGCCGAATGTACACCACCACGACCGCCTCAAGGTGCCCCATAGCCACCGCAAACGCCGTCAGCGCCCCAATCCTCCGCCAATCCACACGCTTCATCTCACTGCACCCGCTCGATCACTGCCACCGCCCCCGCCGGCAATCGCAGCTCCGTGAAGTTGCTCCCCTTGATCGTCCGCGCCGGCGCGACGAATCCTTCCACCTCCCGCCCATCCTTCCCGTACACATACACGCGGTGCTTGCTCTGGTCATTCCACCCAAACAACCCCGACCGCCCGGTCAGGATGCGTTCCTTGCCGATCAGGTACCCCTGATGCAGTTCAATCGGCGTGAACGGGAACATCCGCTGCGTCACCGTCGGATGGGTCAGCTTCACCAGAGACTGGTTGTAGTAATAGTACCACAGTCCCCCATTCTCCAAATGCGACCGCACACTCGGCACGATGTCTTCCTCAGTTCGCAGCCGGTCAGGCGAGCTTAGCCCCAGCGGGCAATACAAGTGCGCCGTGCGCAGGCTTGCCGGTTGCCATGCCTCGACGAATCGCGGGAAGTGCAGCTTGGTCATCGTCTCGGTCCGCGGTTGCCCATTGCCGATCAGTATCTTCCCCGCGTCCAGCACCCGCCGCGCCTGCTGCACCTGGTAATCCTGGCAATATAGCGGCGTCAGCGCCACCCGTTCCTGCACCGTCAGCGTCTCCATGTTCGGCATGGCCGAATGCCCGTCATGCACCCCATACGCCACGTCGGTCCGGCTGTATGCGAGCTCATCCCAATATACCCCATCAAACCCCAACTCATCGCACACCAGGTCAAACGTCTTGTTCATCTCGCGCCCGTAGGCGTTCGTGGTCGTCGGCAAGAACAACCAGAACGTCGGCTTCCAGCTCCCCGCCGCGTACGAAAGCTGCTTCCCATCCGCCCCCAGGTGCCGCGCGTCCTTGTATGCTTCCACTGCCTCATCCAGACGCGTGATGTACACGTGCAAATACTGCAGCACCTTCAGCCCCGGCGCCGCCGCCCGGAGCCGGTCTGCCTGGTCCTTCAGCCGTGCCTGCTCTGCCTTCTCCCGCAGAAACGCCAGCCCATGCGACAGCACGCCAGGCTCCGGCATCGGGATCTGCAGCGAGACGATCTTCAGCCCGGCATTCCGCACCCACGCCCCCAGGTCCGGCACCTGCTCCTTCTCAACCGTCGGATGCGGAGCAAACGCAAACTCACCCGGTACCGTGAAGTTCGTCCCCCAGTTCCGCCGGATCGCGTTCACAAAGTCGAAGTAATCCCCCTCCGGCGTCGGGTAAAGTGACCACCGCAGCGTGTACTTCCCCCGCGCGGGCAGCATGAAGTAATGGTCGACGAGCCCCGCCTCCGCTGGCTCCTTGGTCGCCACCTGGCTGCACTGCGCCCGCAGCACATCATCCTCCGCCACGATCCCCAGCCCATCCTTACCACTCCGCACATACACCGTCGGATTGTCGCCCCCGCTGTCATTCCCCTGCATGATCCGCGACTTCAGCCCTCGCAGGTAGACCTCGCCCTCCGTGAGCCCCGCCGTCACGATGGAATGCTTCACACTGACATGCAAGTCGCCCGCCGTCAGGTTCGTCAGCTCATCACTCACCGCCAGATGGTCGCCCAGCCGCTTGACCACCCGCCGCAGCCGGTACGCCGCACACTGTGCCGTGACCACCGTCTCATCGCCCCGTGGAGCCACCGCCACCGCCACCGGCCACTGCGCCCCGGCCCCCAGCACGTTCCACCCCGCGTTCGGGTACGAGAAGCTGCTTCTGACCTCAAACGTCACCTTCCCTGACGTAACCTTCAGCCCGCCATCCGCCCCGCACTGCACCCCAAACGCCACCTTCCCCACCGGCTTGGGCGCGATCACCGGCAGTGGCGCCTTCGGGTCAATCGCCGCCGGGTCCGGCACCACCACGCGCGCCGGCTCATCCACCAGCGCCAGGTCTTTGATGACCAGCGCATTCTTGATGAGGCCTTCGCTATGCCGGATCTCGATCTGGTTCTCCCCGGCTTTCAGCAGGTCCGCCACCTGAAGAACAAAGTCATACGCATGCCCGCCCACCAGACAAGCCGGATGATCCGCCCGGTTCGCCGCTTCATAGTCCGGCGAATACGCCACCCGCCACGCCCCTTGCCCATACCACGACAACTGCAGCCCGCTGAGCATCTCAGTCTCAAGCAGCTTGTTCAGTAGCCGCGCAAAATCAACCGCTTTGCCGTTCACCCGCACCTGCATCGAGTAAGTCGAGCCGCCCAGCCCGGGCGAATCCAGCCGCGCCAGCAGGCTCAGCGCCAGCTTTCGCTGCAGCATCTCCGGCGTCAGCGTCACGGTGAAGCTTTGCGGCTTAGTGGGCTCGATCCGCGCGGAGGGGGCGATGACAACGGGGGGAGCCGCCACTGCCTCACCGATCACAGCAGCGAAGCACCACATCAACAATACGGCGAATGGTCTCACGGCAGCCTCCTGTGCCCCTGAAGCTTACCCCTGACTACAGACGTTGCCCCAATGCTTTGGATCGTTTCGCCAAAAACAGGGACGGAGCCTTCCAAAGGCTCCGTCCCATCATCATCTCAGTTGCTGCGTCCCGGCTGCTACACCCCCGCCGCCCGCAAATACTCCCGGCTGATCTTCAGGTCTACAAGCGGATCCTGCAGATGCGTGTCATGCTCAACCAGCAACCACCCGTCATACCCAACCTTCTTCAACGCCGCCACGACCGCCGCATTGTCGAGTCCAATGTTCCCCGCGCCCAACTCGCAGAACCTCCCCCGTTCCCACCACTTGTCCAGCCCGATCTCCAGGTTGGTGACCAGCCAGTCCTTCAGATGCATCGAGGTCAACCGCTCCGGGTACTTGTTCACGATCTCCACCGGATCCCCATCCGCCGCCGCCAGATGCGCCGTATCGAGGATCAGTCCGCACTCCGGGCACCGCTTCAGGAACTCCTCCAACTCCGCCTGCGACTCCACCAGCGACCCCAGATGGTTGTGCAGCGCGACCTTGATGCCCCAGCGCTGGCAAACCTCCGCCTGCACATTGACCTGCCGGCAGAAGGTGTCAAAATCCTTCCCGGTCACATTAGTCCAGACATACCCTTTCCGAAACGCCGCCGTCCATTGGATCGAGATCTCAATGCTCGGCCCGGCGCAGGTCGCGAAATCCATCCCCAGCGCCGTCAGCCGCGCCGCCTTGAACAAGGCCTCCGCCGCTTCATTGGCCCCTAGCCTCTCCAGTCCCTCGTACCCAATGGCCCGAATATCGCTCCACCGCTGCTCAATGTCAAAAGACCCGCCATACCAGACATTCATGCCGTAGTCAGCGATACCGATTTTCATTCTCATTCTCCAATCGGGGATCACACATCATCTCTGGGGGAAGAGCCTCCCAACAGCCCACAGCATACCATCCGGCACGACTGAAGTCGAGGGCCAGGCCCTTGCACCAAATACGTTGCAAGCATGGTGGAGGCCCCCCTGCGCACATACTACCCAATGGCCTCCCGTACTACCGGGGCCAGCGCCACGCTTCCTGCCAGGACCAGCATCTTCCTCGTACCAGCCTGCCTGGACCCATCCGCACGCAGCCCCGAGGACCCGTCCGTACGCAGCCGCGGCCCGCCCATCCGCCGTTTGACCCCGAAGGGGTCACTCGCATGCAGCCCCGGCGGGCACATCCGCCGCTTGACCCCGAAGGGCCCATCCGCACGCAGCCCCCGCGGCCCCGTCCGCCATTTGACCCCGAAGGGGTCACCGAATATAGCCAGGGGTGAAACCCCTGGTACCCGGCCGCTTTCTCTCCTTGACCCCAACGGGGTCACCCACACCCGGGCACCATGACTTCATGCCTATCACTTCATGAGCGCCAAGGCACAATAGCGCCCCCAATCACACGGCAACTCAGAACCAACCGTCGTCATCCACACCGCCCCCCAGGCCTTCCCGTTTTCGCCTTCCCCCTAGTCGGGCGCCTTCCCCTCACTCACCGGATCCTGCCCATCCTCCGCCCCTGGCTCCTCACTCCAGTCCACCTTCCACGGCGCTCGCCGCCGGAACTCTTGATGGAACTTGTTCTTGAGCACGCCCCGCTTCTCAAGCTGAATCATGCATGCCCGCATGCATCCTCGCCCGCCGCATATCGCCTGTCCCGTGTTGTACAGGTTCCGCGGCTTGTGATAGAACGGGCTGATGTTGTTCGGTCGCACGTCCTTGCGCTCGCCACCCATGTAATCCCCTTCTTCGCCCTCACCCACAAGCTCCCCGCCCCGGAAAGCAATGCTGCAAGCCTCGCAGTCCAGATCGCCCCATTCCACGTCATGCCCCGCCAGCGTCACCTTTACCGTCTTCTCAGTGCTGATCGCGTTCCCCGGACAGTCCTTCACGCACGCCATGCACCGGTTGCACAGCTTCGGCCCGTCATATATCGGGGTTGGCTCAAGCTCCGCCTCGGTCAGCACAATACCAATGCGCTGTCTCGGCCCGAACTCCGGCGTCAGGAACACCTTGCTGTACCCAAACTCACCCAGCCCCGCCAGGTAAGCCGCGATCCGCAGGTGTACCATCACGTCCGGGCAAGCCTGCCCCGGGCGCACCGGGCGGCTGTACCCCGGCCGCGGCTCGCCGGTGTTGCCAATCGCCCGCCAGTCACTCTGGTGTCCATACGGAATGGCCTCATAGCCGTCGTCCTCGATGAACTTCGCCAGGTTGATGACCACCATCGGCATATAGAGATAAGTCAGCCCGCCATACCCCATCGAGGAGTAGTTGCTAAAGAACGTACCCTCCTCGATCCCACGCAAGCTCCCCCTGTTGACCCGGAACGCCATGGCAATGAGCGACTTTGCCTCGGGCATGATCTGCCGCGGGTCCATTTGCAGCGGCGCTCCCTCATAGCGGTCCATCGAAGCGATCCCCACCGCATCCGCCCCGAGCATCCGAGCCTGTGCCTTGACCTTATCCGCTGTCAGCATTTCTTCATCTCCCTGCTATTCAGCCGCCGATAGCTCAGCGGCAGCTTCAACAACCTGCCTTACCTGCTCCTGCCATACGTCCTCCGCTATCTCCTGCTCCGGCATGCTTGCCCCTAGAACCGCCACCAGTTGCTGATTTCCACCGTACACCGGCGCCGCTACCAGGTACACGTTCTTCGTCTTGAAGATCGGCACCCCATAGCCCTTCTGGCGAATCTCTCTCAGCAGCGCCTCCAGCTTCTCCGGCGTCTCCCAGAGATACGCCCCCTCCTCCCAAAACGGGTGTCGCCGCTGGTACTCGCGCCGCTCCTGCTCAGTCCAGAACGCCTGATACGTCAGACTGCAAGCGCTGGCATACGGTGCCATGACCCGCCCCCGTGGCCGTTCCAGAATGCCCGGCCGCTCCGGACTCATCCTCAGCACTGTCTCCACCTCACCCGCCGGCGCCTCCGTCAGGACCACGGTGGCCCCATACTCCCGCAAACCATCAAACAACCGCCTCACCACCGCCCCCGCCCGCCGCAGGAGTTTCCGCTTCCAGTACTCATCTGCCAGCTCAAACGCCCCGCGTCCCAGCGAGTAACGCACGGGCCGCTCGCTCTTCTCCACAATTCCCGCGGCCACCAGCGTCCGCACCAGCTTGTACACCGTCGGCTGCTTCAGCCCCAGACCCTCCGCCAACTCACGCAGAGTCAGTCCATGGTCCGCCGCCCCCAGCCGGCGCAGAATGTCCAACCCGCGCAGCAGTGACTGCACGAGAACCCCCTCGCCACCGTTGTCGAACGCATTGTTACCTATTGTCAATACTCCTTACTTATGGGTAACAATATCATTACACCATCACTGCCATCGCTGTCAATACGTACTCCACAAACAAAGGCGCGCACAGCTCAGAAAGTGCTGTGCGCGCCTCTAGTCAGGTCTAGCTACTTCAGTCGGGCGGACGCCTCTCCCCTACACCAACCCCTCAAACAACGCCACCTGCTCCTTCACCACGCCAATCTGCTCCTCGATCGTGACCAATCGCGCCCGCTCCTGCTCCACGATCTCGGGCTTGGCATTCGCCACGAACTTCTCGTTCGCCAGCTTGCCCTCCGCCCGCTGCTTGTCCTTCTCGAGCTCCCCGAGCCGCTTGCTAAGCCGTGCCAACTG
>JBDKRC010000249.1:0-1818 GCA_039683575.1 Armatimonadia bacterium
CCCCGGTCGTTCTGCAATCAATCTGCCCAGCGCGCCAAACATGGTCGAGTTTGTAGCCGGTCTGTGCACCCGCGGCAAGGCGCGATAGCCAACGAAGCCCCCCTGAGGGTGCATCCGCCGATCAGTGGCGTCAGGCGGCTCGCTGGAGGGGGCGTGAAGCCCAGAACCGGTCCCAGGTGCCGTTAATCCGGTGGGCAATCAACGCGGTCATGGCCAGGGCCCCGGCCTCGCTCCACTGCATTCCCGGGCCTTTGAGCCGTTGGGCGACCAGTTGTTTGCAGGTGGACTCCATCATGCCTGAACCGATCACGTATCCTGCCGCCCGGTACTCCACATAATCCGTGATCGCCAGGCGCGGCTGCACGTAGCCGATGAGTTCGTCGATGGCCGCCTGCTCCGAGGCCGGGCGAACCTTCCGGCTCCGCTGCAGGTGACGCAGCAATCCGATGCCGCTCGAATCGTGCAAGTGCGTCAGACCGGCGTGGACCCAGCGGCGGGCGGCGGCTTCGTCTTGGGGATAAAGCTGCCGGCCGGCGGCCCAGAGGTGCTCACTCAGGTGATACCAGTCTAGAATTCGCGTGGCGTCCTTGAAGTACAGCTCCGCGACCGTGTTGCACCAGCCGCCGCCATCGCTGATGAAGATCACCTCCGCCGCCTGCAACATCCCGCAACGTACGGCCAAGGCCCACAAGCTCAGCCCGAATCGCTCCGGATTATCCCGTCCCGAAAGCACCTGCTTGTGCCAGCGGCCCTCCCCGTCCTGCCAGAACACCGTCCCGGCTTTCATCTCCTGATACACCACCCGCTGCTGCGTGGGATTCTCCGCATCCGGCTCGCGATAACGCGTGCGATAGGTGACGCCATCGCAACTCACATACAAACGCGCGGGCGTCGAACCCACGCGGTCGCAGCTCAGTAGCCGCTCGCGGTGCAGGCCGGCCGATAGCGAAGAAAGTCGGCCGATTTCGGCCTGCCGATCCCGTTCCGCCATGCCCCCGGCCGTCTGCATCAACATGTCCAGGGCACTATCGCTCAACCGCACGGCATGCTGAATCCATAACTCTTCTTGCAGCGGGCCAAAGCTGGTGTAAGTGGCCAGACGTAAGGCCCGACGCGACAGGCTCACCGTCACCTCGCCCGGGGGTAGGTCCAGAATCGAGTCCAGCGGACAAGTCAGCTTCCCCGTCTGCCGGCACTGGTAACGCGCCCGACGCACCACGATGTTACCGTTCAGTCCGACGAGCGTTCGCGATTGATAGCCTTTGTGCCGGAGCCGTCCGCCCTGGGCCGAAAAAGGGGGCGCGGCTGCACCACCGCGTCCACGCTGGCCTGCAACGTCTCGCCGGCCACCGTTCGACTCAAGGCGTCGATCTTCTCTTCCATCTGCTCCAGCGTACCCCCGACCTGCTCAACATGGGTATTCACCACCCGACCATCCACCTTCACCGTGATCTCAACCTTCATCGTCGCCTCCGTGCTCATCAGGGTAACTTCACGCCAATACGCACGGATAGTGTACCTGCCATTTCGGCAGGGCGCCACTCAATTTAGGATGCACCCCTGGCGCAAACAGTGATCGGCTGAGAAACCCGAACACATGCTCCCGATACGCCACCGGATCTTCGGTGACGATATTGCTGTGCATCCCCGGCCCCGCCCACAATTCCCGCGGTCCCTTGGCGGCGGCGTAGAGCTGTTCGCTGTGCGCCAGCGGCATCATGAAATCTTTGTCCCCGTGTATCACCAGCACCGGCCGGTCCCCGATCTTCGCCACCGCCTCCTCCGCCGACGCCGCGAAGAAGTTCGTCCCCGTCTGCG
>JBDKRC010000250.1:0-34695 GCA_039683575.1 Armatimonadia bacterium
CGGGGGAAGCGGTAGCTCGATGTCTGCCATGATCCGCATCGGGTGAGGAGTGTTGAGGTCCGCTAGAGTATAACTTTGCCGCCCTCAGGTTGCAAGGGATTGTACACAAGTGGGGACCGGAACGGCAATGCGAGAGGTGCACGGGGCACCTCTCGCATTGCCGAATGGTCGAAATGACGGGACGGCGGGGTATGAGCCCCCTGCGACGCTGACGTCGCGACACTACAATCCGAGCTAGTCGGCCTTCAGGTGCAGGAGGCCGTACGTCGTTGGCGGTCCCCAGTTCCCCGCACCGTCCTGGGAGCGGATGTGGAAGTACCAGACGCCCGGAGCCATCGTGTCGAAGCTCTTGGCTACCTCCGTGCCCTCCGGCGTCTCGTCCGGAACCGTGGCCGGTTCCTGATCGAGGGCGAAGCTGAAGCCCTTGATGCCGGTGGTGTCAGTGGCTCGCCAGCGCAGCACCGGCGGGTACTTGCCTACCTGCCCGACGATGAGGTTGTCAAACCAGGCGGTGGCGCCTGCCGCGTTGTCCATCGTGTTGCGGTCGCCGATAATGATCTGCTGCACGATCAGCGCGTCCTGCGCCTGCTGGCGGCGGAGCATCGGCATCAACTCAACAGCCGCGTGGCGCCACTGGTTATCGGCGATGATGCCGGGTACGCGGCCAATCACGTCGGTCGCGGCGTCGTTGAGGGTGATGGCATGCCACTTGCCGCCCAGGAGAACGCTGAAGGCAAGTTTGGTGGCGGGCGGAATGCGGTAGTCAAAGGCGATCACCGGGTACTTCTCGCAGTCATAGGCTTCCGTGGTGATGGTCGCCTGCATGTGGCCGCCGGCCTTTTGGTTGGTGAGCTTCAGCGAGCCACTCCCGTTCTTGGCGGTCGTGGTGTCGATTTCCACCTTAGCGCCATTCTCGCCGTCGCGGGTTGCCCACGGCACCTGCCCGTCCTCGAAGGTCTGCGTCAGCAACGTCGGGTGGGTGGTCGAGTGGATCTCGGCTGGGCGCGGGGGCGTCTTGTCGAGCGAGTAGTCCATGACCCAGCTCCACGCGGCGCGGGTCTGGACGGGGTTGCCGGCATAGTCAGAGGCGGCGAGAAGCTCGACGTCAACCTGCTTTTGATCCGGGAAGACAACCGGGTTAGGAATGACTCGCTCGCAGTTCCAGATGAGTTTGCCATCGGTGGGACGATAGCGCAGGCCCTGACCGTCCATGACATAATCGGTCCCGGCGACCTTGAGCCGCACGGAGGAGGGATCGATGCCAGCGAGGCCCTTGTCCGAAAGGGCCAATTCAATCTCGGAGACGGCGTGCTTGGCCCCGGCGGCGGGAAGCAGAGCCTGGGAGGTCGGGGCTTCGGAGTCAACCAGGAGACGGCGGCTGGTGGGTGGGCCCCAGTTGCCGGCTTTGTCCTGGGCGCGGAGGTTTAGCCAGCCGTCGGTGAGGCCCGCCAAGGTGACGTTGGTTTCTTCGCCCTGCGCGCTCAAGGTCTGGGGGACAACTGCGCTGGAGAGGGCGTCGAGAGCCCAGGCAGCGCCCGCTATGCCACTGAGATCAGGGGCCTGCCAGGCCAGACGGACGGGGTGGACGCCGCTCATGACCGGGATCAGCTGGAAGTCATCGAGGTGATAGGTGCTGCCGGGACGGTTGCCGGCCCAGCCCCAATCGGCGATGACGAACTGGCGCACGATGAAGGTCGGCGCGGTCGGATCGTCGGCGCGGAGGAGGTCGTAGAGATTGAAGCTCGTGGTATGCCACTGGTTGTCAGGCGTGACGTTCGGGACGGTGCCGATGACGCCGAGGTCATTATCGTTGTCGGTGAACTTGATACCCTTCCAGTCGCCGTTAACATAGACGGCGAGGTCGGCGCGCAGGCGGTCGTCGCATTTGTAGGCGAAGGAGACGATGCGATGCTTGCCGGCGTCGAAGGGGGACTGCGTGACGTAGGCGCCGAAGCGGCGGCCGGCAGTGGTGTGATAGAGCTTGAGGCTGTACTTGCCGGAGTTGGCGGTGCTGCTGTCGCGGGAGAGGACGGCCCCGCCGGGTCCGCCGTAGTTGGCCCACTGGCCGAGGTACTCTTCGAAGTCATTGTCAATGAGATAGCCGTCGCCGATCTGCAGCTTCGGGGCGGGCGGGGCGGCCTTGTCCTGTTTGGTATCGGCGCCAAAGGTCCAGTTCGCGGGAGTGGCGGTGGCATTGCCGGCGCGGTCACTGAAACCGGTGAGGGCGAGAGCGATTTGGTCGCCGTCCTTGACCGTGAGGCCAGCGGCTCGGGGGTCTATGATTAGTTTTGAGTCTTCAGGCTCGTAGGTGACGGCCGGCGAGGCGATGGTGAGGCTGGTCGGACCGAGGTCGATCTTGAGGGCGGCGAGGTCCACGCCACTGCCACCGGCATCCGAGAGGCTGAGCACCACCGGAGCGTCCTGCAGCGAGCCTCCGCCGGCGGGCTCAAGGATCTTGGCGACCGGTGCGGTATGGTCCACGCCGAAACGATAGGTGTTATCGCCGCCCCACTTGCCGTCCTTCAGAAGCGGCCGGACGTGGGCGTAATAGGTGCCATCGGTCTGGAGATCAGCTTTGAAGGTGGCCTCTTTGGTCGTTACGGTCTGAGGAGCTGGCTTGTTGGCTTGCTGATCAACAGTGACCGAGTAACCCTCGATCTCCTGGCCTTGGCGCGGAGTGAAGGCGAGTTCGACCTTCCCCGTGCCCGGCTGGCCAAGCATGAAGTTGTCCAGGTACCAGGTTGCGCCACTCCCGTTACCGCCGAAGCCGGCGAACAGGTAGTCTTTGTTGCTGAGGTTCCCGATCCACACGTCGGTGCAGACGGTCGAGCTCTCCAGGCCCTGCTTCTTCTGCAGGGCGCCCAGGAGATCGAAGGAGGCGTGGTGCCACTTGTCGTCGGCGATAACGCCGGGGATCTGGCCGAGTATCTCGCGCCCCGGGGCGGGTTCAGAGAAGCCGCTGAAGACCACCTCGTACGGCTTGTCGGCGACCGTCAGATACAGGTTCGTCTTCACGTCGGGGGACAGCTTGTAGTCAAAGGCCAGTTGGGATAGTTGCTTGGCGTCGAAGCGATCTGAGATCTTGACCCCGAAGTTGCCCCCCGCGGCACGGTTGATAAGCTTCAGGCAGTGCCCTGTTCCGTCAGGGCCGCCGTCAGCGAGGCCGCACAGTGCGCCTTGGTCGGCATCGTAGGTGACGAAGGTGCCGGTGCTGGTCTCGAAGTCATTGTTGATCGAGGGATGCGTCGGCGAGCTGATTGTCAACTCGGGCTCGCGTACCGTCGCCTTCATGCTCTCCGGATCGAGCAGCGGCGGCATCGGGTCACGGGGGAGCTTTTCCTTCGCGTAGTAGATCTTCACCCGCGGGGTAATCATGTCGTTCTTGAGCACCCACAGGCCGACGCGTCCGCCGGGAAGGGGATTGGGGTCGGTGCCCTCGAGCACGAGTTGCTCGTCCAGGTAGACCTGCAGCTTCTGAGCCTGCTTGCGGACGCGCAGCGACCACCACTTGCGGTGCCAGGAGTAGGTCTCAGGCTGCCCGTTCTCGTAGATTGGCCACAGCGCCTTGGGGTCCCGCGATTCGGCGATGACCTTGGTGCCGCGCATGATGCGCGTGTAGCGGTTGTCGTCGCCGCCAACTATGAAGGCATACCCGCTGTCCGGGTTGGCGCCGTCCCCGCAGATGGTGATGTTCAAGTCATTGGGATGCAGGTAGGTCGGGTCGCGGTTGAGGCGCATTTTGAAGGCGACGTAGGCTTCGACGGTGATGTCGCCCATGAACTCGCGCTTGTTCCACATCGCCGCGATGCCATTGGGTGAGTAGCCGCCATACCATGACCACTGCGGGCTGCAGGTCCAGCGGTTGGTCGCGTTCCACTCGCCGCTGCGGACGAGCCAGTCGGTGGGAGCGCTGCTGAAGGTATAGTCGCAGACGTTGGCCGACTGCAGGTCCACTGCGCCAATGTCAGCGCCAAGTGCGCCGCCGGAGAAGAACACCCGGCCCTTCTCGACCGCGAGAGCGGCCTGGGCAAGGGCATCGTCCCGAGCCGGCGCGGGAGTTGCCTGAGCCCACAGTGACGCGGGCAGGATAACTACCAACAGAATCAGAGCCACTGTCCAGCGTGTGACCATCATATGTCCTCTCAAAGCGGAAAACCAATCAGGAGGCCGCAGAGCCTCTAGCGTGCTGTCGCGGTGACATCCATAGGGTGCCAGTAGGGCAGGCGGCTCGCCTGCCCACGCGGGCGAGCCGTCCGCGCTACTGGACTTGCCTAGCCAATTGCGGGACACTACACTAGCGTTGCGCCGTCAAGACGGGCTGTTCGTTGACCCGAACAACCACGAGGCCGCTCTCGCGGCTGAAAAGAATGTTGGCGTCACCCTCGACCTCTGTCTCAGCGACCTTCACTGGTTGGTCGGCGGCGGTCAGGGCGAGTTTGAGCTTCTTTGACTTCTCCTCGGCTGAAACCGTGAGTGTCAGACCACTCTTGTCGCCTGGAGCCCCGCCGATGGTCGCCCGACAGCTTCCGGTCTTCGAGCCCACCGCAGGGATGACGAAGATTACGCTGGTTTCGCCGAAGTAGTCACCCTTGGTCCAGAACGCGTTCTGGTCCTCAGCGGTCGGCGTCCAGGGGGCCTTAGTGCTGGCCCACCCCGCCATCTCGGGGTGCTTGTCTATGATCGCGAACTCTTTGGTGATGTGTGACCCCTTGCGCAGCGGCACAAGGGAAAGACGGACGTTGTCAAACTGCGACGGGCCATCGGCATATAGAGCGATCGCGCCGCCGGTGACACCTGCTGACAGTGCCTGAAGCCGGATCGTGTCATCCACGAGGCCTGTGAGAAGCCCGTCTTCGACACTTACGCGCAGTTGATGCTTTTGTGCGGAGCCCGGAAGGGCTTTCTCTGCCAGTACCGCGAGCCCCTTATCGGTCATCTGAGCGAGTTGAACCTTGCCGCGGTAAGCGGCTTTGGAGCCCGCGGGCGCCCAGCGCAAGACACAGAAACCTTTGGGCCCATTGTAGGCAAAAGCCAGTCCTGTGCCGCCGCCGGTGCTGGTGGAGTCGACCGCACAGGTGTAGCGCTCCCAGTTCTGCCCGGCAACGCAGAGCGCGCGCTCGGCTCCGCCGTAGGTCATGACCCCAGTCTTCTGGGTCCAGCCAGTGCCATCCACCCACTTGCCGGGGGTAACCTGCGCGAAATTCTCGCGGAAGAGTTCCCATTCCGCGCTGGCGACGTCATCAAAGAACGCGCCCGCTTTGCCCTCAACGTAGAGCCCGGTCTGGCCCTGCCCAAAGAGCGGGGTCTCGACCTGCAGCAGTAGTTCGTCATCCACGCTGCACTGCACGACACCATCGCAGACCTGCGCGCGCAGCTTGTACCACTGTCCCGGCAGGTAGGCCCCCGCCCTCTCCCCCAGCACCTTCTCCTGACCGTCACGTACAGCGACGAGCTGCAGGGCGTTCAGAGCTTCATCCGGGAGCCGGCGCCAGCGCAACAGCAAGTAGTTTTTGTCGTTCTGGTAGTAGAAGACGAGACCAATCGCGCCCTGCCCCATCGGGCGAATGGCGCTCTCAACCATGTAACGGTCCCAGAACCAGTTGCCGGCGATGCTGATGGCGCGGTCACCGCTGCCGAAGTATGAGAAGGCGTTGGCGGACTTATCAGCCTCTTCGCGTCCGGCCTGTTGGTCGTCGCGCAGCGTGCGAGCCTCCCAGACACCGACTACGGGCTGCCAGACGCTCTGGGCGCCCTCCTCGCGGACGAAGTCATCTCCCATCTCCATGTCGCCGACAGGCTGCACCTGGAAGTCCGCGAGGGTGCCGCCAGAGACGCGGCTGCCGACGAGACCATCCTGAAGATACGGATCATAGGCCCTGAGTACCACGAGGTTGTCCCACACGAGGGACATGCGCCACTGACGGCGCTGGAGGGTGAACGGCACGGTGCTGCCGTCCTTCAGGGACACTTTGACCGCGTTGCCGAGCGGACGGGCCTTGCCGCCGCTGATCACCTGGATTCGGGCGAGCCCCCCGCTGACTGTCAGCAGGTAGTGCTTCTTCGTGTCCTGCTGGTAGTTGAAGGCAAGCTCTAGATCGAGGCTCTTGGCGCTTTTGACAGTAAGGGAGCCGTTGGCGTTGAAGTCACCTTCGCCGGGGTCTTCGAGGAAGGCAAGCCCGGCAGCCTGGGAGGCAGTAGTGGAAAAGCCGCATGCCACGATGATACCGAGACATACGGCGAAAGCGCTGAAACGATAAATCTTCATTTGGTACCGCCGGATGCGAACTAGTGCCTGAATGCTGAGACTATCTCTCCACCCGCACAGGAACGTACCTGAGGTTCTTGGTCAAGATGAACTGGTCGAGCTTGGCCCCGTCCTCGCGGTTCTGAACTACCACCTGGACGTTACCGGCGGGAAGGTTCATCTTGGGGCCCTTCACCCAGTGCCACTTGCTGTAGGTGCCGTCCTGGCCGAACTGCACGGGCGGGTTGCCACCGATCTTCACGAAGAAGGAGTTGCCGCACGAGTCATACCACATGGCGCGGCCCCAGAACTGCCAGACGCCGGCCGAGGGGACCTTGACGGTGTACGTGGCGCTGCCGGTGTCCACAGGCGCGCCCTCGGTCTGCGCATGCGGCCGGTGGACCGGGATCTCGATGAAGTAGCCGCCGGAGGCATTCGCGCTGGCGGTCTTGCGCATCGAGGGCGTGATCTTCGTGTACTTCTCGGCCTCCACAACCACTTTGATGGCGCTGGCGCAGTAAGCCACGCCTACAGCGACAACGATAAGGGCAACAGCGCGTGTAACATGCTTGAGCATCCGATCATCCTCCGACGAACGTATTTCGTAGACTATAGCTCGGCCGCGTTCTGACTGCCGCGGACACGATTTTCAAGTGCTTTGGCGGCGATCAGGGCGAATACCAGCGCCCAGATAAGCCCGGTTCCTCTGACGAAGAGGCTGCTGAACAGGTTAGTCAGCAAAAGCGAGAGCGCGGCGCCATGCAGGCCACAGGCCAGGCCGCGCGTCCAGGGCGAGTCCGCGTGCATCCAAAGCTTCCCCGCCTGCCGCCAGAAATACCCCAGGTAGGACAGCAGACAGACCATACCCGCAAACCCCATGCTGCCACCGATGACCAGGTACAGGTTGTTCGTATCAGGCTCGGACTTCTTCACATTCGGCAGGAAACCGTAGTACTGCGGCATGCCGATGTTGGCCTGGTAGTTCCCAGCCCCAACTCCCAGCATGAAGTTCTGTGCCATCATGTTCAGCGCCGGCATCCACTCGATCCAGCGCTTCTTGAGCACCGGCGCCTCGTTCACGGGTTGCTCCGCGCCAGAGTCAGCCTGCATGACCTTGAAGATCGGACCCTCTTCGAACGGGTTCAGCATCTCCTTGAAGGCTTGCCGGTTCAGTGGCAGGAAGGCGACGGTGAAAAGCAGGAACGCCGCGGCGACGCCGGCGGTGATGGCAGCCCGGGCGCCCCCTCCCCAGGTGAGCGCTGTGAGCGTCAGTATTAGCGCCAGGACGAACACGAGCGGGGGGGCCACCATCGTCACGGCCCCCAGCAGGATCACCGCCAGCGCCCAGTAGCGTTCCCACTGACGGTCGGTCCACATCACCAGCCCAAAGAAAACCGGCAGCGCGAGGCACAGGAAGCCGCCATAGGCGCTGCGGCTCTGGAAGACGGAGTTGACACCCATCAGGAGTCCGGGATCAGAAGTCGCCGGGGCAGCCGAGGCCCGGACGTAATGGTATAACCCGTACAAGACTACTAACGATGTTGAGGCCAAGAGGGTCCATAGCGCTCCGCGACGCCGCTCGTCGGTGGTGAGGACATTGACGAAGAGCATATACGCCGCGACGAAGTATAAGCCGATCTGAACGATCTCGAGGATTGCGTCTTTGAGGCTCTCGGCACCGAGACCCGAGAGCGCAGCGACGACGAGCAGGGCCCAGATGTGCTTCGGCGCCCAGACCCATTCACGCGCCTGGCGGCGGCTGAGCGACCACAGGAGCCAAAGCCCCACCACGGCAGCGGCCGCAATGTCGGCGTATGCGATGAATGGCCCGTGCTTGCGGTCCACCGCATACGCAATCTGGCTCGGGGCGACGAAGACGAGCGCCAAAGTGAGCCAGTAGAGCCACGTCGGCACCGGGAGCGGTTGCCAGATGGCTTCTTCGCGGGGCGCTGGCTGTGCGGAACGGGCGGCTATCCGGTTCATGCCCATGATCAGGCCCCTCCCCCGCCGATGACGTTACGCGCCAGTGCCAGCAGCAACGTGGCGGCGAAATAGACCTGCATGACCGCGCCAACGCCGGTGCGTCCCGACACGCTGAGGACCACGAGCAGGAGCAGGTAGTATTGCAGGGCATTGCCAAGCAGCGTCGCGAGGTCCATCACGTCCATCTGGTAGAGACGGTCGAGGGCGAGGAAAGTGACTATGCCGAGGGCGATGATCAGCAGCACCGCGGCGTGCAATCCCCAGCGGAACGGGGCTGCGTGGCCGTGGCGGAGGTAATTGTTGAGGGTGTAGAGGTACCACAGGCCAAAGATGGTGGCGATGATGACACCGGCCATGGAGAGCCCGGGAGCGAGGCCCATCAGCCACGTAGGCATGGTCTCGCTGAAGTTACCGAAGCTCGCCAGTTGCGGCTCGGCGGCGAGGCTCAGGACGATGCCGGCGGCGAGGGCGGTGAGGAGCTTGCCGCCGTCGGTGAAGGCACAACGGCCGCGTGTAGCAGCGGTCCAGACAAGCAAGATGATCGCCAGCAGCCCCAGGCCGAGCCACCGTTCCATGCCCATCGTGGGTGGCTGGACGGTGTAGACGGCGGAAGCGCAGACAAGCAGCAGGCCCACGTGCATCAGCGCGGCGAGGCTGGACACCTCTCGGCGATGCCGGGGCTGCAACTCTACCTCAGGTAGTTCGTCGTCCGGTAACAGCATGTTGGGAGGGTATCCTACTGCCATTAGTAGACTGCCCAGCTAGAGTGCAAAGACAATGTGAAGCTCCCCGGTGGCGCGCGTGAGAGACTTCACCACACGAAAATCAGACTATACCATACCCGAAGTTCCTGCGAAAGGCCTGTTCCACTACCGGAAGCACGTCACTGACTGTAGCTCCAGGTACATAATCCACGATGCGGCCCATATCTTCCGCGGTCAGCCCGCAGGGCGAGATCATCGAGAAGCCGCTCATATCGCAATCCACGTTCAGGGCCAGCCCGTGGTAGGTGACCCAACCGCGGACAGCCACTCCGATGGAGCAGACTTTCCTCTCCCCTATCCAGACGCCTGTAAAGCCCTCGATATTCCGTGCTTCGAGGCGGAATTCAGCAAGAGCGGTGATTACCACCTGCTCGAGCGACCGCAGGTACCAGTGCAGATCGCGTCGGTGGTCGCGCAGGTCGAGGATCGGGTAGGCGACGAGTTGGCCTGGACCGTGATAGGTTGCCTGCCCGCCACGAGGGGTTTCAACTACTGGAAGCTGATTGTGGCCATGTACCGCGCGCTCCTGGCTCGTCCGGCCGAGGGTCACGACGGGATCATGCTCAAGGAGCAGGAGCGTGTCACTGATCTCGCCCGCACGGCGGCGGGCGACGAGGTCCTCCTGCAGGCATGCGGTGGCTTCGTAGTCGCAGCGGCCGAGACGGCGAACGTCAAGAAGGCGTGTCACCGGCCCACCAACTGGCTGTAGAGGCTAACGTGGCCCTCGACCATGTGGGCGAGAGTGTACTCACGCTGAATGAGATCACGCAGGCGGCAGCCCTGGGCGCGGGCAGCGGGCTCGTCATCCAGCATCGCGGCAATCTGCGCTGCGAAATCGTCCCTGGCGAGCCGCCCCGTGACGCCATGCTTGACAACGTCGCGGTTGCCGGGGATATCGCTGACAACGACGGGCAGCCCCGCAGCCCCAGCCTCGAGAATCGCGTAGGGCAGCCCTTCCCACAATGACGGCAGCACGAAGACATCGAGGGCCTGCAGAAGCTCTGGGATGTCTGTACGGCGGCCAAGGAAATGGACCAGATCACTGAGCCCAAGGCTGCCCGACAGTGCCTCCAGTTCGGCCCGCAACGGACCGTCGCCAGCAACCACGAAGTGCGGCGTAGCTGGGCCGCGCTGCTCATTGAGGGCGGCAGCGGCATACAGGAGGCGGTCGAGGCCCTTCTGGGGGACCAGGGCGGCTACCGTGCCGACGACCTGAACGCCTTCAGGGAGGCCGAGGTCCAGGCGGTAAGCCTCGCGATCAATCTCGATCTCGAACTCTTCTGCGCGGACGCCGTTGGGGATGATGATAAGGCGGTCGGGTGGAACGAGCCGGTTGTCCAGGGCCAGTTGCTGGCCCCCTTCGCTGACGGCAATGAGGCGATCCGTGCGCCGTCCCGCCCAGCGCTCCAGAGCCACATACAGCGCATGCTTGAGCCCAGAGGTGCGCATCTGGAAGGGGAAGCCGTGGGGGCTGTAGACTGCGTAAGGCGGGCTGCCCTGTACCAGCCGGGCGAGGAAACCGCCTTTGGCGCTGTGGCCATGCACGATGTCGGGCTGCCAGTCTCGCACGAGGCGGCGCAGGGCGCGGAGGCATCGCCAGTCCCGCGGAGGGCTGATCTCCCGCACCATCGGGAGCACGGTGACTTCAATCCCGGCGGCGCGGAGGCGTGTGATGTCTGAGTTGAACCCCTCATCGCGGAGGGTTGAGCAGACCAGATGCTGGCGAAAGCGAGGCGGCAGGTTAAGGCAGAGGTCCAGCAGATGCCGGCGTGTGCCGCCGACGGTGGCCTCCAGGACGTGCATCAGGCGGATCTCATCGCCCAAGGCGCTTCCGCACCTTCTTGGCGACGAACCCGGTCACCATGGACAACTCTTCGATCTTGAGCAACGCGGCGCTGACAAGGAACACTCCACCGCCGCCGAAGCCGACTGCGGCCGCCAGCGCGAGCATGCGCATCTTTTTGGCCGCAAAGGGCGGCTGCCACACGGCCAGCACTGGCTGCATCTGAGTGGCGATCAGGTAGATCACACCGCCCATTACGAGGCTGGCGAGGGCGAGTTTGGCGGTGAACAGCAGGACCACGCGCCGGTCGATGTGGCCGATGCGCTTGCGCAGCAGCCCATAGAGGATGATGACCTTGGTGGTCTTGCTGATGGTGAGCGCCAACGCTACGGTCGCGAGGGCCCCGGTGGCGCTAATGTAGCCGGCCGGCCACAGCCACATGACACCGATGTAGCCGATGACAACGTTTGCCATGGCCATGCCCGCGCCCCAGTAGTTCGGGGTCTGGGTGTCCTGGAGGGCAAAGTACCACTTCATGATGCTGGTTTCGAGGGCGAAGAACAGCAGCCCGGGAGCGTAGCAGAAGAGGGCGAGGGCGGTGCGGGCGGCGTCGTCGGAAGTCATCTGACCATGCTCGTAGACGATGGTGATGATCGGACGCGCCATGAACATCATCGCGACCGAGATTGGCACGAAGATGAAGGCCATCACGCGGGTCATACCGACCAGCGCCTCGGCCAGCTTGTCCCTGTCGCCTCGGGCTGCCCATTCGGAGAGGAAGGGGTAGACGACGAAGCTGATGGCGAGGGGGATAATCTGGAGCGCGGAATCGCCCATGGTGCGGGCGAAGGTGAGGTTGGTGTACATGCTGGGGCCGATGGCGTCGGCGTAGATGCTGTCGGCGTAGTTGCGGAAGTAGGCGGCGGCCATGCCCAGCAGCAGGGGCGGCATGAGGCTGAAGACGGTGCGGGTGCTGGCGCTGCGGAAGGGATTGAGGAGCGCGCGGTAGTTGCGGAGCCGGGACCACAGGCCCGGCAACATGGTGAGAAAGCGCAAGGAGGCACCGAGGAGGGCGCCGAGGGCGGCGGCGAGGATGCCGTGGGGGCCCTTGGGGTCCCAGAGAATATAGACGCCGACGACGATGCCGGCGGCGCTGCCGGTGCGGAACATGAATTCGGCGACGGCGGGCAGGGTGAAGCGCTTGTAGGCGTGGAGGGTCAATTCGGGGATGAGCGACATGCCCATGAAGATGACCGCGGGGGCCATCAAGCGCAGCATCAGCACGGCCAGGGGGAAGCCGACCGGGTCTTCGGCCATGACCTTCCACGAGAGGCGAATGACCTGCGGGGCAAAGAGTTCGAAGAAGAGGGTCAGGGCGAGGAGAAAGACGAGGGCCAGGTTGCCGATGATGCTCGTGACCTGCCAGGCCTTGGGCTCGCCCTCTTCCTTGCGGTCGCGGACGAATTGCGGCAGGTAGGCCGGGCGGATGGTCTTTTCGAGGTTCGTATACATCCCATAGATGAGGACGTTGTAGACCTTGTAGAAGGCGTCGGTGCGCACATCGCTGCCAAAATAGCCGGAGATAAGCATGCTCTTGGCATACCCGGCTATTTTGCCCAGGAAGAGGAAGAACGAGATGATGATGCCGCCCATAGCCATGCGTCGGCCAGCGGTGGCATCATCGTGTTGCGCCTGCGGTATTTCTTCCGGGATCACATGATCCTCGGCGGTATGCAAATCATCCATGAAAGCGTTGCTCCCGGAAAGCCCGCGGCGGCGGGCGCTACAGCTCTACTCTCGCCTCGGCTTGATCGGCCAGTGCCGGCGTCGGAGGCCACTGTCGAAGCCCCAGCGCTTCGGCAAACAGGGCGCCCAGCCGCACCGTGTTCTTCAGCAGGTCGAATTGTTCGGCGGCCCTGAGGCGCGCTTGCTCAATCAGCCGGCGCCGTAGGGTCTCGTCATTGAGAGCGCGGTCGAGTTGGGCGGCCAGCTCCTGTGGGGCGCCGGGCGGCGCGAGCAGGCCGGTCTCCTCGTGCTCGATAGCCTCGGGAATGGCGCTGAGGTTACTCGCCACCACCGGCACACCAAACGCCATGGCCTCGAGTATGACGTTGGGCAGGCCGTCACGGTCGCCGTCCGCGGCCACGATACTTGCCAGGCAGAAGGCATCGGCGCGGCGGTAGACCTGTGACAGGTCCTCCTGGCTAAGGTGCCCTGCAAACACCACCTTATCCCGCAGCCCCAGTCCTCCCGCGAGGCGCTCCAACTCGTCACGCATCGGGCCATCGCCGACGATAACCAACTCGAATTGCACGCCCTGCCCGGACAGTATGGCAGCGGCTTGCAGCAGGAACGGGAAACCCTTCTTCTCCACCAGGCGCCCCACCGAGACTATCATCGGCAGGCGGTAGTTGACATGCGACTGCCGGGAGAGCTTTTCGACTTCGATGCCGTGGTAGATGAGGTGGAGCTTGTCTGAGGAGGTTAGTGAATGATTGCGCTGCAAACGTTCCAGGCCATAGCGGGTACAGACCGTGACGAAGTCAGCTTCCTGAAGCTTGCGGGAGAGGAGAATGGTGTTCTCGCCAAAAATGTCCTGCGCGTGGCATGAGATGGAGAAGCTGCTGCTGCAAAGCTCGGCGAGCAGCAGGCCGACGGTGGCCGGGTAGCTGGCGAAGTGGGCGTGGATATGGCGCGTGGCGCGACGGTCGAGGCGTCCTGAGAACCAACAGGCGGCGAGGAATGCGGAAACCAGTTCGCGTGCGTAGCCTGGGTGCATCACCGCATTTCGCAGCACGAAGAGCAAGGCCGAGATGAAGCCGAACGGGTGCTGCGCCAGGGCCCTGATAGACGCGCCAAACGATGCAGCGGAGAGGGGGCGGGGGCGATAGAGCGTGCGGCCACGGAAGGCCTCGGCGTCGGCGTGTACCGGGCCCTGCGCAGGCGGGTCAATGGAGAGCGGAATCAGGTGATAGCCCATCTCTTCCAGGGCCCGCATCTCGCGAAGGATGAAGGTCTCGGAGATGGAGGGGAACTGTCCCAGGACGTAGACCAGTTTGTGGCGACGCTTTTCAGCCGCTCGCATGCGCGACTTCCTCGTAAAGCGCCACCACCGCGGCGGCGTGACGCTCCCAGGTGAATTGCTGCGCGTGCCGCAGGCCTCGGTCGCGCAGTTCAGCCAGCCGTGCTTGATCCCCCAGGAGGGCGCTTAGGGCCTCAGCCAGTCCCTCCGGCGGCCCCAGCGGCACGACCTGAGCAGCAGGTCCGGCCACTTCGACCAACGCCGGGGCATCCGACACAAGCGCCGGGGTGCCGCACGCCATCGCCTCCAGCGGCGGCAGACCCATGCCCTCCGTCAGCGACCATTGTACCAGAAGGTCGGCGGCGGTGTACAGGGCGGGCAGGTCAGCCTGGGCAACGTAACCAGGGAGGTGGAAGCGTTGCGGGTAGGCCGAAGCCGCCAACGCGCGGGTGACGTCGGCATAGTCCCAGCCCCATGCCCCCGCCAGCACAAGATCGTGCGGCAGGCCGCACCCAGCGGCCATATCGAAGGCCTGCACCACCGCCGCCAGGTTCTTTTTGGGCTCGATATTGCCCACGCAGAGGACGAAACGGTCAGGCAGGTTGAGGCGCTTCCTAAGCTCGGCGACCCGCTCTGGTCCGACAGGGCGGTACTGCCTGTCGAGGCCCAGGGGAATCGTCCGGAGCTTCGGGGTCACCTCAGGAAACCTGTCACGCACGACCTGTGCGACCGCATCGGTAGGGACGACTACCCGGCCAGCACGGCGAAGGCTGCGAGGCAACATGCGGCCATAGTGCCAGACGTTGCTCCGCTTGCAGTACTGTGGGGACTGCAGGGCGATGAGGTCGTAGACCGTCAGGACCGATGGTCCGCGCCAGCGCAGGGGCATGATGTAGCCAGGGGCATGGAGCACGTCACACCGCCCGCGCAGCGCCGAAGGCAGCGCGTACTGCTCGTACAGGATGCGGCTCAGGCGATCGTTGACCCACGAGGGGGCGGGGAAGGGAGTAAGGCCAGGCGGGACGCGCTTTGCGTACTCTCGGCGGCAGATGAGGAGATACTCGTGCTGAGGCGCAACCTCTGGCAGCGCACGCGCCAGGCCTTCGATGGCCTGCTCCACGCCGCTGTGAGGTCCGCCCAGCAGCAGGGCGTCCAAGGCGATGCGCATGGCTTACCGCCCGCCGTCATCAGACATGATGTCGCGGTAGAGGTGCACCATGGTCGGGGTGAGGGTCTCCTGGCTGAAGTCCTCGGCGCGTCGCAGACCTCCCTGCCGGAGGCTTTCGGCCAGTTCCGGGCCTTCCAGGACACGCAGGACTGCCTTGGCGAGGGCGGAGGGGTCGAGAGGGGGCACCAGAAGACCGCTCTCACCGTCCTCGAGGATCTCGGCGGGCCCAGCCTGATTGATAGCGACCACGGGCGTCCCCACAGCAAGCGCCTCAAGCACCACGCGCCCGAAGGGCTCTTTCTCCGCCGGATGGGCCAGTACATCCAGCGCCGCCAGCGCCGAGGCGGGCTCGGCGGTATGCGCGACCCAGGCTACAGCCTGCCGCAAACCCAGATCGTCCACCAGGCGGCGCAGCTCAGCGGCATACTCGCGATTCTCCCTGAAGGCGTCGTCGCCGATGAGCACGAGACGCGCTTCAGGAAGGGCCTGTAGTATCGCCGGCATCGCCCGCAGCAGCACGTCCTGCCGCTTCCACGGCACCACCTGGCCCATATACCCGATCAGAGGCGCATCCGCCGGTATCCCCCACTCGCGCCGCAGACTGTGGCGGGAGCGCGTCGCGGCGGTATCGCGGGACGTTAGCCCGTTGTGTATCACCTGAACCGGGGCGCCGTGCGGGGCCTCAGCAGCCACGTAGTCAGCCACGGCACGGGAGATTGCGACGACGGCAGCCGCCTTCCGACGCACGAGTCTCATGAGCCGGCGGGGCAGTCTCAGGTCGCGGACGTGCCAGATGACCGGCACTCCGGTGCATCTCACGGCCGCCCAGGCCGCAACGGGGCCGTTGGCATGCACGAGGTCCGGCCGAAGGAGCTCGCAGACACTACCCAGGGATCGGCAGAAGACGAGGAAATGGTGGAATTGCCGCCAGAGCAGCAGCGGGTTGAGGGTCCGCCGCAGGCGGCATTCCGGCAGCGGATAGCCCGGGATGCCCAGTTCGTCCGCGGCTGCTATCATTGCGCCATCGGGGGCGGCCACATCCGCTTGGACCTGCGCAGGGTCCAGGCTTTCGAGCAGACGCAGAAGGCTTTTGCCCGCCCCCCCGAGCACACCGGTCTCAGACACATATAATACGCGAAGGGGGCGCGCAGGAGGTGGTAAGTGCTCGGGGCCGTCTTGTTCGCTCATCTGGCCTGACTCCGCAGCCACAGCAGGCTCTGGTCGATCACTTCATTCTCCCACGCAAGGGAGTAGAAAGCGTGGTTCGCTCCGGCGACGAGGTGCTGGTTGAAGCTGCGTCCGGCCCGGCGGCAGAGCGCTTCGTAGTGCGCCAAAGAGCCGGGGGTGGTTGGATCGTTGCCGCCATAGATGAACAGCCTCTCGCCCTGGAAGCTCATGAACCGCTCGAACCAGTCGATCTCGGCGTCGCTGGCTGCGCCCTCTTCCCCGGCGCCCTTGCCGCCGCCGCTGATGACCCGGCGTATCTGGTCGAACTGCAGACCGCGCCCGAAGAGCTTCTGCCAGGTCTCACGCCGGAAGGCTTTCCGAGCATATTGCTGCAGGATCTGCTGCTTCTTCGCGCGGTCGGTCTGGGCACGGTCGCCGGCGACGATCGGGGCAGACCAGAGCACCATCGCCTGGATTGCCGCTTCCAGCGGGCCAGTGCCTAACGCCACTTCGCTGCCCGAGCAGTCACCAATCAGAGCAGCGTGTGATAGCCCCGTCTCCTGCAGTGCGAAGCGCGTGGCATTCACGGCGTCTGCGATCATGGTGGTCAAAGTGGCGGCGCGGGTATCACCTTCGGAGTCGCCGCGGCCGCGGAAATCAAAGCGCAGGCTGCAGAAGCCCTGCTCCTCGGCGCGGCGGGCCATCTTGGTGAACATCTGGTGGGGGCCGATGCGGTATCCGGCCCAGCCGTGCAGATACACCAGCGCCAGCGGCAGGCGCTGAACGTCGTTCGACGGGGTGTGCAGGACCCCAAGGAGGCGATAACCGTCACTATCGAAATAACAATGCTGTTCCATGTTGCCTAGTCGAAGTACCTTATGTCCATTTGGGGTGATTCCGACCCTACGCGGTAAGGGCGTTAGATGTGATCCGGCATCCACGAGGCCTGCTGTTCGGCCAGCCAGATCTCCGTCACTTCAACCACTGGTCGCGCCTCGATCAGGCCGATACGGTTCCAGAACGGCTCCTGCCGGACCGCGGCGACGCGGCCATTGAGCAGGTCGGCTAACTCCCGATACGGCTCGCCGGGTTGCTCACGGGAGCCGATATTGACCACGAGGGCAGGGCCGCTCCACTGGGGCTTGTGTCCCAGCAGGTCGATGGCCTCGATCTGGTTGCGCATCTCTGCGGAGATCAAATACCCGTCGAAATCATACACGTCCTGCTGACGCGATTGCCGCACCTCGGCGGCGTCGAACTTCTCCTGGTCGGTCAGCATGGACTTGATGAGCGAACGGCGTAGGTTCTGGGTCAGGTACTGCTTGCCGTTGATGACCGGCTCCCACAGCGCCAGGAAGTCTATGTCGCCACTGGCTTCCGCCGCTGCCAGGGCCAGCGAGCCGCCCAGCCGCAGGCCCAGCAGACCAAGAGTGCTAACGCCCATGACCTGTCGCAAGTGCTGGGCAGCAGCGAGGATGTCCTCGATCCAAAGCTCTGGCGTGGCCTCGGCGAACTCGCCGGGGCTATCGCCGGTACCGCGGTAGTCAAACCGCATGCACCCAATATCGGCTTCGCAAAAGGCCCGCGCGGCCTCCACCATGATGCGGTGGGCGCACTTCTTCTCCTCAGCGAAGGGATCGCAGAACAGCATCCCCCACTTTGGGTGTGAACCCTCCAGGCAGCCATGCACAATGGCGTGCAGCGGGACGGGGCCGGGGATCACAGCCACGGACTCTTGCGTCCGGACCATTGTGGCTAACCTCGCTTTTCGGCGACGTACGCGGCGATACTATCGACAGTCGAGAAGGTCTCCGTATTGAAGTCGGCGTCTTCGAGTGAGATGCCGAAGTCTTCTTCCAGGCCCACCACGATCTCAAACAGGTTCACCGAATCGATACCATAGCTGTCCATGAGGTTGGCATCATCGACTATGTCGGCGGGCTCGACATTGAGGAACAGCCTTTCCACGATCATGTCCTTGATCTGCTGCTTCAGTTCAGCATCCACTGCCATGGCAACCTCCTGTGTAATGCCCGAAGCGTGCGCCTACTATCCCCTGACGCTCCGCTCGATGATATGATCCTGTATGCCCTTGTTCAGGGTCGTGAAGTAGGCGCTGTAGCCTGAGACCCGGACGGCGAGGTGGGACCATTGCTCCGGGTTCTCTTGCGCCGCGCGAAGTTGTTCCTCGCCGACGATGTTGAACTCCAGATGCATGCCGCCCTGCTGGAAGTAGGTCGTAAGCAGATCCGCCAGCATTCCGGCTTCCTGCCCTGCAGGCAGCGCGGAGGGGTGTAGCTCACAGATATACGATGTTCCTGCCGCCGCGCGGGTCTGATCGATCCTGGCGGCTGAGAGCAGGGAAGCGGCGGGTCCAAGCCGGCCGCGCCCCGGATAGGGCATCAGGCTATTGGCCAGATTCTCCCCTGCCCGGCGGCCGTCGGCTGAGGCCGCGCAGACAGCGCCGCCGCTGATGGCTACCGTGAAGGTGAACAGGTGTGCATGATAGCGCCCGCCGCGCGGATGTGCAAATCCGTCGAGGGTCTCGCAGAAATGGGCGGCCAGTTCATCGGCCAGCCCGTCCACTTCCTCTTCGTTGTTGCCATACTTGGGCGCATTGTGCATGAGACGCTGGCGGAGGTCCTCGGTTGCGACGAAGTTGCTGCGCAGGGCCTCCAGAAGCTCCGCCATCGTGAGCGAGCCGTCCCCGACTTCATGACGGATGGCCGTCAGTGCATCAGCGACGTTCGGAATACCCATCGCGCAGATGCTCGTGGCATTATACCGCGCACCGCCCGCTGTCATGTCGCGTCCGCTGGCCACACAGTCATCGGTCAGCATGGACAGAATCGGCATTGGAAAGTGCGTCGCCTGCGCCTGCTCGGTCTGCCGGAGGCCCTCGGTCGCCCGCTGCAGGTCAGCGCGCACCTGTTCACGGTACGCGGCGAGCACGTCGTCATAGGTGAAGTACGCCGCGTCCCCCGTCTGGGGCCCCGCCTGCTGGCCTGTGAGCATGTCCACGCCATTGTTCAGCGCGAGTTCCAGGCACTTGAGCAGGTTGCAGTAGTAGGCAACCGCCCGCGGGTCCATCAGGCCCGGGATTGTGATCTCGATGCAGCCGATGATCGCGTAGTCCCGGGCGTCGGCCAGCGGGATGCCCTTCTGCACGAGCGCGGCGATGATCGCCTCGTCATTGAAGAACTGCGGCTGGTCGAGGCCATGCGATACGACCGCGCAGGCCCGCTCCAGCAGCGCTCGTGGGCTCTCCCGGTGCCAGCGCACGGAGGTCTGCCGTGCGAGGTGCAGCTCGTCCATGACCTCCAGCACGAGGTAGGTGACCTCATCGGTCACATCGCGCCCCTCGCGGTCTACGCCGCCGATCATGCCGTTCTGGACGTCGTAACCCTTGTACACCTTGAGCCAGAAGGCGGCAAGAAGCTCCTTGGCCTGCTCGCGCGTCAGCCGCCCTGCCGCCACGTCCGCCTCATAGAAGGGTCCCAGCAGCCGGTCGAGGTGCCCAAGCGAGTGCGCGTTGGGCGGGTCCTCCGCCTCCACGAACAGCAGGCAGAACCACAGCGCCTGCAGCGCCTCATGGAAGGTCCGCGCGCCACGCGCAGGGACCTGCACACAGACCTCGGCAATCGTCTCTAGCTCTGCGCGGCGCTGCGGGTCGGTCTCCGCCTTCGCCAGGCGCCGCGCCTCGGCGGCATAGTTGCGACCATACTGGGCGCAGGCGGTCGCAAGGTCAGCTATCCCGTGCCGGAAGTCCTCCGGCGTGTATGGCACTGACAGAGTAGCGTCCGGAGGGGCCGCATGATCGCGCCCTTTGCGATCATCCGGCCCGCGCTCCGCCTCGTCGGCAATCGCCAGGAACCCCTCACGCAGCACGCGCTCATAGCCCGGCACGCAGTGGCCAAGCAAATTGCCCCGCGCCCGGAAGTCGGGGTGAGCGCGCCAGAACTCCCCGACCTCGCGAAGCTGCGCGTCAAGCGCCTCATCCCCCACCTCAGGCTGATTATCGCCCCAGAACTCCGGGTAACTCAGCAGGTTCCAGTCCGAGGTCACAGCCTGATAGCCAACGATCAATTCGTCAGGCAGAATGCGCGGCGTAGCGCTGCGAAGATAGTTCGCCAGGCCGGCGCAGCGGCGGACGATGACGGTGTCGTCAAGATGATCCCGGTAGCCGGCGGTCAACAGCACGGCGCGTTCGATATCAGGATCGCGCTTGGTGGTGAGGGCCTGCTCTTTGAGCCGTTCGATCCGCGTCATCGGTGGACCTCAGGTTAGGCAGGAATCATCGGCGGCACGCCTGTCCGTTCCAGCGGCCGCGTCTCCAGCGGCTCCCACTGACATTCACTGTCGGGCGGTCCGTCCTCCGCCTCAAACATCCCCTGCCACCGCTTCTTGAACAGCGCCCAGTTCTTCATGGTGACATACTTGAACTTCACATCGGGTGAGCCATCGGTTGTCACGTTCTCGAAGTGGTACAACTCCACCGAAGGTTCGTAGAGCACCCGCCAGCCCGCTTCACGCGCCCGGTAGCACAGGTCAAAGTCCTCGAACTGCGCCGGGTTGAACGCTTCATCGAGGTTCCCCACCTGCTCGACAACCTCACGCCGCATCAGCCAGCAGGCGCTGATGAGGCACTGTACTTCAGCCTGCAGGTTGTACTCCGGAGTGTCAATCGCCCTGCCCCGACCACGGTACTGCACACGTCCCGTCGGCGAGATCGCCACGCCCGCGCATTCGATGTTGTAGGGCTCAAACGGGTAGACCAGCTTCGGCCCGACGATGCCGACGCCAATGTCATCAAGAAGCACCTGCCGCAGCCCCGCCAGCCACCCCTTGTGGCGCACTGCCACATCATTGTCCATGAAGCCTATGAAGTCGCCAGTGGCGACCTCCAGGCCCTGATTGCGGGCAGTACACGCCCCCACATTGCCCTCATTGCGGATCAGCTCAAACTCCACCCCGCGCCCCCGCGCCTCGGTCTGCAGGGCCTCCAGCATCTCGACGCTACCGTCGGTCGAGCCATTGTCTACCACCACAATCTGATCCGGCGGCGGCTGGCAGTCAAGCTGACCCCGCAGGCATAGCTCCGTATACGGGCGCTTGTTGTAGCTGACGACGATCAGGGTTGTGCGCAGGCTGGTCTCACTGTTCAACGCGAATAACCTCACACCGCTGGGGCTCCAGCGGCACTGTCACTACGAAATTGGCCCCATCAACGGCTACCGCCGGTTGCGACGGACGAACAAGCGCCGTCACCTTGACGCCCTCACCAAGCTTCAGGGCCTTACCATCCAGTGTCACCTTTGCGTTAACCGGCGCCTTGCTGTCGTTGAAGACCGCAAAGAGGATCGTCTTGCCCTCGCCGGGACCATAGCGCTCCACCCGGACCTCTGCCGGCCCTGCCGTCGCGTACGTCACAGGCTGCCATCCGGCCGCGAACATCTCCCGCAGGACCGGGATGAACTGCTTGTACAGCGGCCGGGCGCGCTCGTATAGCGCGGGGTCTTTGAAGAAGTGGACAATCTGCCACTTGCCGTCTACGAAGACGTCGCCGTTGAAGAAGCTCGGAAAGATACCATATAGCGCGCTACGGTGGAAGTAATCTTCCATGTACGTGGGTGGCAGCTTGGCGAACTGTGTGTTGAGCAGTGGCGAGTAGGGCTTGTTGCGCAGCAGCGTCCGCGCCATCGCCATCGCCTCATGTGACAGGATCGTGCCAGTCTCCTGGCCCGTCGTGTCCAGGAGGGCCGGGAAGAACGGCCACAGCGCCCCGCCATTGCCATGCATGGCCCCGCCGCGCGCGTGGACGTCCTGGGCGATCCAGTTGGTATACTGCCAGGTCGAGAACATCTGCAGGAGGACAGGCTGGCGGGTCTCGGGGTCGAAGGTCAGCGGGACTTCGACAGTCTTCCAGTGCTCCCGCCGCCAGTTGCGCACCTCGCCCCAGTTGGGCATCGAGTCGATGTAGATGCCGTCGAGTCGCGGCCCTGTCGCGGGCATGATGTTCTTGTCCGCCCAGGCTTTGCTGTAGCCCTGATGGCCCTTGTTCACGGGGCACTCGGGCGTCTCTGGGATGTTCGGGTCGGGGTTGAGGGTGAAGACCGCGCCATCGCACCACGACTGGTTCTGCAGCGAGACGTCGTACCTGCCCTGCTGGTTGAAGACGCCGGAGCAGAGAGTAGCCGAGGCGCTTCTCTTCTGCGCCTCGTTACCCTTTTCAATCGCATCCCGCAGCGCCTGGAGCGCCCCGTCATACGTCCGGGGACAGCTCTTGGCCATCGCCAGCCAATACGTCATAGGCTCGATGTAGCGGAAAGCCGTGATGCCGTTGTCGTTGTCAAACTGCAGCGGCGTGGCGCTGATTTCGTCATACGCAAAGCCGAAGTCCTGCCAGTCCTTGACCTTGCTGATGTCAGCGAAGGCCATCCAGATGCCGCCCTTCTTCAGGCGCTGGGCGAAGAACTGCGGGTGGCGGCTGTGGTACTTCTCGGTCGCCGCCCGGAAGCCCCATTGCGGGTCGTGGGCATAGATTGAGAAGCGGAAGTCGGCCTGCGAGGGGAAGTTGAGGGTATCTTTGACCAGACCGAGGTTGACTGCGATGTACAGGGCCTTGAGCGTGCTGTTGTAGGTCAGCCGGAAGACACGTGGGCAATCCATCGGCACCGAGAGCGACAGGCCGACGTTGCCCGCCGTCAGCGAGCACATCGGGTAAGCCGACGCGATACCGGAGATGGGCCAGCCCGAGGCGTTGAGATACTCACCCTCGGCCGTAGTAGCCGTCGAGTGCAGCATGTCGTTGTGCCACACCCACGGCAGGTCTGCCAGCGGCAGGACGAAGTAGGCCGTCACGGCCCGGTCCTTGCCGGTCAGGTCCTTCACCGTCGCGTGTACATCAATGCCGTCGCCGGTGGCTTCCCAGCGCGACTCCAGGGACAGGCCCGCCGCGGCATCCTTGCCTGCCAGCGTCGCCCCTTTGCCGTCCTTGCTTACTGTGTAGTCCGGGCGCAGCCACGGCCCCTCTGCCCCCACGTCCCGGACCCACATTCCACCGGGCCCCTGCCCCAGCACCGGCTTGCCGGCCACGGCCAGCCCTGCCGGGCGGCCCTGTGCGTCCAATTCAAGCTTGAGACCATCCTGCGTCTGCAGCGCGGTCTGCGGCTTGCCGGCTTTGCCGCCGCCCGTGGTCGTCACCGGCGTCCGGTCAAATACCGCCGCCCCACCTGTCTGCAGTTCCTGCAGGGAGATGTCATCAAACCATACCTTACCGCTGAAGCCCCGCCGGAAAAGCAGACTGATAGTGGCGCTGCGCACCGGCTTGCTCACGATGAATGAGTACTCACTGTGTTGCCAGTCGTGAGTGCCGACCTCGAAAGTGGCTTTCTGGCCATACAGCGGCGTGCCGTCAACGTACTGCAGGTCCACCCAGACCGAGTATTCGGAACCGCGCGTGCCCTCGACACCCTCGGCTTTGCTCCAGCCGCCCACCACCAGCGGTTGCGCCTTGGTCTGGTTGAGCGTCACTGTCTGGCTGATCCAGAACTGCGTCCCCGCCTCGGGCTTGACGAAACGCAGGCTGGCTTTCCCGCTGTGTGCTACCTGCTCATCCACTGCCCAGTCCGGCGATAGCTGGCTTTCCCAGCCCACCGGCTTGCCGCCCTGAAGCTGCTCAAAGCCCGGGTTTGCGACCAGGTTTGGGCCTCGCGCTGCCTCGACCTTGAGGGGCCTCAGCACCTCTGCCGCCTGCAGCGGCACTGTTGAGATAACGACCATGGCAATTGCCAACAGCCAGAAGTCTCGCACGAGGCACCTCCCGCTCAGGCGGGTTTGTTGTCAGTATGCAACCACATCAGCAATGGCAGTGGCGATACTCTTGAAATCAGGGATTGCGGCGCGTTCCAGCGTGCGACTCGACGGCACGGGCGTATCCAGGGCCGCTACACGCTTCGGCGGTGCTTGCAGGTAATCGAAGCACTCCTCGGTCACCCGCGCCACGATCTCCGCGCCAACCCCGCCGGTCAGTGTCCCCTCCTCCACCACGACCACGCGGCCGGTCTTCTCCAGCGACGACTTGACCGCCTCAGCATCGAGCGGCGCCAGCGTCCGCAGGTCCAGAACCTCGGTAGCGACGCCGTGCTCGGAGAGAGCCTCCGCGGCCTTCAGCGCTTCCTCCACCATGCGGCCATAGGCCAGCACGGTCACGTCCTCGCCCTCCAGCGCTACCCGCGCCTGCCCTAGCGGTACCGTATAGTCACCCTCCGGCACTTCGCCACGGTGACCATAGAGAATCTTGCTTTCGAGGAAGATGACCGGATCATCCCACCGAATGGCGCTCTTCAGCAGCCCCTTGGCATCCTCGGCGGTGGAGGGACAGACAACCACAAGCCCCGGTGTAGCGACGAAGAAGCGCTCCAGACTCTGGGAGTGCGTCGGGCCATACCCTCTCCCCGCGCCGTAGGGGCAGCGCACGACCAGCGGCACGTGGCACTGCTCGCCAAACTGGTAGTGGAACTTCGCCGCATGGTTCACAAGCTGGTCCACGGCGAGGGTGATGAAGTCCATGAACATGATCTCGGCGACGGGCCGCAGGCCGGTCATGGCCGCACCCACGGCCACGCCCACGAAGCCACCCTCGGCAATCGGGGTGTTCAGCACCCGCTCGCAGCCGAAGCGGTCAACGATGCCCTCGGTCAGCTTGAACGCGCCACCGTAGCCCGCGATGTCCTCCCCCAGGAGTATCACCGCCGGGTCGCGCTCCATCTCTTCCTCGAGCGCCGCTCGAATTGCGTGTGAGAAGAATAGTTCTGGCATTTCGTGTGGTGCGGGTCCTATATGGGCGGCATCTCCGCCATGTCCGGAATTGCCGGCGCGCTGGTCTCCATCTCCGCCATCGGCGGAATTCCGGCGGAGGTCTGCGAGGCCTCGGCCATAGGCGGCAGCATGCTCTGCTCACGGTTGATCAGCATGGGCAGCAGCCTGTCCCCCGCCGTCCGCTGCTCTTCCTGTGCCGAAGGCGGTGCCGCAACCGGGGCAGCGCCCGGCGGCCGCACTTCCTGCGCACGACGTTCCTGGGACTGGGTCGAGTCGCTCCGCCGCGCCCGCACCTCCTGTTCGGTCTCGACCGCGGCGGGCATCTCAAGCCGCACACGAGGCGCGCCGGTCCCTGGTTTGGCTTGGGGCGAAACGGGGGCCACCGGCGAAGGAGACGATGGCGGCTCTTCAGACGGCGTCGTACCACCAGTTCGCCCCCGGAGCTCGACCTCGGTCTCGACCGGGGCGGGCATCTCAAGCCGGACGCGCGGCGCGCCGGTTCCAGGCTTGGCTCGAGGCCGCACCACGGGCGTTCCCGGGAGAGGGGGCGGCGGCGTCGGAGCTTGCTGCTGAGCCATTCCGGCCCGTTTCTCTATCTGAGCGAGGGAGTCACGGGCGGCGGCGCGCAGGTCCTCATTCGGACTGGTCATAAACGGCATCAGTTCGCCAGCGGCTTCTGGACCACCGATCTGCCCCAGTTCCTTGATCGCAATCCATTGCACCGGCTCGTCACCGCTCTTGAGCATCCGCAGCAATGACTGCTGGCGTCTTTGGGACAAAGGCAGTGAGGGCGACATCTGCCCCTCTGCGGCAGCTTTTATCTCACCCGCCACGAATTTCAGAAGATCGCCGATTCCTGGTTCAAGGTCCTTGGGCATGCCTGACACTACCTCCGGAATCGAGCTCTATACCTGGCCCAGTCCCGCCGTCGCGAAGACGCCCCGCGCCACGCCTCCGGCGTCGGGCTCAGGGCTCTGCCGCGCGAACTCAACGGCTTGAGCGACCTCCTCCTCAACCTGCTCCCGCGCCGCAGCTAGTTGCTCCTGCGTAGTCCCAGCCTCCAGCAGTCTCTCCGCCATCACCCCGAGCGGATCGCGGGCCAGCCACCGCTCCAACTCGCCCTCAGGACGGTACTCGCACTTGTCACTCTTCGAGTGCCCGCAGTGACGGTAGGTCCGGGCCTCGACGATGGTGGGCCCATTCCCCTCCCGCGCCCGCTGGACCGCCTGCTGGGTCGCCTCGCGCACCGCAAAGTAGTCGTTGCCGTCCACCGTCACACCGGGGATGCCGTAGGCCTCAGCCCGTCGCGAGAGTCCTTCGATCTTGAAGGTCTGAGCCACCGGCGTGCTCATCGCGTAGGCGTTGTTCTCGATGAGATACACAATCGGCAGGTCCCAGATGGCGCCCATGTTCACGCCTTCGTGGAAATACCCGTTCCCGCAGGCGCCGTCTCCAAAGAAACAGAGCACCGCCTTGCCGGTGCGCTGCAGCTTCTGGGTCAGCGCCGCGCCAGTCGCCACCGGGATCATGCCTGCGGTAATGCCGTTGGACCCCAGGAATCCAATCCCGAAGTCCGCCATGTGCTGCGAGCCGCCCCGCCCGGCAGAGTACCCGGTCGCCTTGCCGAACAGCTCGGCCATGATCCGGCCCGTGTCCCCGCCTTTGGCCAGAAAGTGCCCGTGGCCGCGGTGGTTGGAGGTGACAAGGTCACCCGGCCCCAGCGCCGCAATTCCGCCCACCGCACACGCCTCCTGCCCCACACAAAAGTGCGAGGTGCCGCCGATCAGCCCCTCGCTAAAGATATTAGCCAGCACTTCCTCAAATCGCCTGATCAGCACCATCAGGCGGTAGTGTTCGAGCAATTCGTCGGGGGAATAGGTCACGGAAGTCTCCGCAATGATATGGAGGCACCCAGCCGCGTAGCGCGGGCGTCTCGCCCGCCTGCGCCGGTCACCATGAGGTTCTGGCCCCCGCTCGTCAGCAGCTTCGCCGCTAGTTCCAGCGCCATACTCGCCGCAAAGGTGTGGCCCCAAGCCGGGGTCTCAGTCGTCGCGGCCGCCTCCCCCTTCCGCAGCGTCACGTCAAGCACCTGCGCGAGAGCGGTGGCCCCGCGGCGCGCAGCGTGCTCGGCACTCTCCAGCACCAGCAGGCAGGCCCCCTCGCCGGGCACGTAATCAGGCTGCGCCTGCGCCAGATACCGCAGCAACGGCTCACTGAGAGCCTCCACGCCCCCGGCTAACACCACTTCGGCGCGGCCGTCGGCGATGATCCGCCAGGCGTAGTCAAGCGCGCTGGCCGCGGAGACGTCGCCGACACAGAAAGTGGAGGTCGGCCCCTGCAGGTCGTACTCCACCGCAGCGAGACTGGTCGGGGTGTTGGCAAAGGAGTGGGTGAAGATCACAGGCGAACCAAAGCGAACGCCCTTGGACTGCACCCGCGCGGTCATGTTGGCCATGGAGTCGAGACAACCAAACGCCGTCCCCAAGCACAGCCCCACCCGCTCGTGCTCAAGCTCCCGCCAGTCGAGCCCCGCGTCATCCCACGCCAGCGCACAGGCTGCCAAGGCGAGTTCGGAGCAGCGGTCCAGGTAGGTCTTCTCGCTCTCCAGGTAGTCTTCCACGACGAAATCGAGGCACTCAGCCAGCAGCGGCAGACCATGGCCAGTCAACCGCTCGGGCGCGCGCCGGCCCTCACGGCCTTCGGCCAGCCCCTGTGCAAAGTCGTCGCGACCGATCCCAATCGCCGAGATAGGCGCGACACCTGTCACCACTACGTCATGCTTCAACACATATGGACCGGGAACAGCGCAAGTTACCGCGGTCGGCGCTTTGGGTGGAGCCTCGGAAGCAGTCTCAGGTGGCGGCCCAAATACCACACACGCGTTGCTCCCCCCTACCCCTGCCGAGATCGTGGCCGCGTAACGCACTGTGGCTTCACGCGCCTCGTTCGGCACATAGTCCAGATCGCACTCCGGGTCTTTCTCACGGTAGTTGACCGTAGGCGGCACCACACCCGTCTCGATGGTCTTCACGCACGCCAGGGCCTCCACCGCCCCCGCTGCACCCATCAGGTGCGCGATGGCACCCTTGATTGAACACACCGGGATCTCGTAGGCGTGGCCGCCCAGCACACTCTTGAGGGCCTCGGTCTCCGCTACGTCGTGCGGCTTGGTGCCGGTCCCGTGGGCATTTATGTGGTCAAGCTTCGCCGAATCAAGCTGCGCGTCGTTCAGCGCCCCGCCAAGCACCCGCGCCATCCCTGCGCCGCCCTTGTCGGGGGCAGTGAGGTGATAGGCATTGTTGTTTTGCCAGGAGCCGAGCACTTCGGCGTAGATCTCGGCCCCGCGCGCCCGGGCGCTGTCGAGGGACTCCAGCACCAGCAGCGCGGCGCCTTCCCCAAACATCGTCCCGCTGCGGTCGGCGGAGAAGGGCCGGATGTCCTCCGCCGTGATGGTGTGCAGTACCGAGAGCCCGGAAAGCGGCGAGGGGGAGAGCACGTCATGTCCGCCGGCGAGCATCGCCTCGGCCTTGCCGGCGCGGATGAGATCGAAGGCATACCCGACCGCCGCCGCGCCTGAGGCGCAGGCAATTGAGAGCAGACTCAGGGGGCCGGTGAGGTCAAAGGCGTGGGCAAGGCAGTCGAGGGCGGTGTGAAAAGCGAAATCATCGAAGTCCGACGGGCTACCGTCACGGCAGAAGTCTTCCCAGGCCAGCCCGCCCCCAAAGTTCGTGGAGAGCACGGCCCCAACAGGAAAATGGGGACTGACACCATTTTCCCCCTCACCGCGTTCGGAGGCCACCAGAGCCACGCTGGAAAATGGTGTCTGTCCCCGTTTTCCGCCACGCAGCCCTGCATCCCCCAACGCCTCTCCCGCCGCATGCAGCAGGAACTGCACCGCCAGATCGGGGGCCTTCCGCAGGCCGTAGGCGCTCGGATCGAACGTCCAGTCGTTGATCTCCCCGCCGTTTTCGTTGCGCAGGCCGGTCGGATCGAGGCGGCTGAGGCGCTTCATCCCGCGCTCTCCGGCGCACAGCCGCTGCCAGAATATCGGCACACCCAGCCCTAACGGCGTCACAGCCCCAAGCCCCGTCACCACTACACGATTCATGGTATGTTCCTATCCCCCATTCCCTACATCCGCAATCCGCCGTCAACGCTGAAGACCTGCCCCGTAACATATGAGGCTCGGTCTGAGCACAGAAACGCCACCAACCCCGCGACCTCGTCCGGCTCACCGAAGCGCTGCATCGGAATCATCCCCAGCAGCGCCTCACGGCGTGTGTCGGGCATGTCTTTGGTCATGTCGGTCGCGATAATCCCGGGGGCCACCGCGTTCACGCACACCTTCTGCAGCGCCAGTTCACGGGCGAGGGCCTTCGTCAACCCCACCACACCCGCCTTAGCCGCCGCATAGTTCGCCCGCTGCAGGTCGCCCATGAGCCCCGCGTCAGACGAGATGTTCACGATTCTCCCCCACTTGGCCTTGAGCATCTGCCGCACCGCAGCCTTGCAGCAGAGGAACGTACCCTTCAGGCATGTATCAACGACTTCCTCAAAAGCATCCTGGTTCATGAACGCCAGATACTGGTCCCGTAGCAACCCCGCGTTGTTGACGAGTATCTCCAGCCCGCCCAACTCACCGGCAGTGCGGGCCACCATCTCCTTCACCGCAGCCTCGTCCCGCACGTCCGCCTGTACCGCGATAGCCTTGCGGCCCAGCGCTGCAATCTCGGCGGCGACAGCGTCAGCGGCTTCGGCGCTCGTGTTGTAGTTCACCGCCACATCGGCCCCGCACCGTGCCAATTCCAGCGCGATTGCCCTGCCAAGGCCCTTGCCCGCGCCGGTGACCAACGCCCGCCGACCGCTGAGATCAATCATGGCGCCTCACTTCTGCTCCAGGTACTTGCGGACATCCGCCTCATCCACCTGTTGCGCCTCCCCGAGCCACCCGGCAACCGCTTCGAGCGTCACGCCGGCTTCCCGTGCCACCCGGCGCGCTGCCGGCGTTGCCCGCACTCGCTTGCCCAGCTTCGCCGCCAACTGTGCCTTGAGATCGTCATCCGCCCGCGAGGCCGCCTGATGCTCGGCCAGAAGCCGCGCATTCTCCGCCTCCACTCCCTCCGGCACCGCTTCTCCCATTTGCGCCACAAAGGCCAACACGTATCCTACCGGTATGACGCTCTTCTCGGGCGCATAAATCCGCAGAAGCGTCCCCCGGCACTCCATCTCATACTCAAAGGTGGCTTTGTCGGTGATGATCTCGCATAGCGACTCACCCACCTCGAGCATGTCGCCTTCCTGCTTGAGCCAGCGGTTGAGCGTGACTTCATCGAGATTCTCGGCCCACTTCTCAACCTTGAGCAAATGACCCATGTTATACCCTTTGACAGCAGCTTCTTGATCTTCAGCCGAGTATACACAGCCCCCGAGACAGCGTCAACGCGGGGAGGTCTGCGCGGGACCGGGCACGAACCCTCGGGCTGTAGGGCGGGGGCTCGTACCCCGCCGGCCGTTATCTATGACCACACCCGAGCGGCGGGGTACGAGCCCCCTGCGACGCAGACGTCGCTCCGCCCTACAGCCCGAACCAGAGCCCCACCCCAGAGGAGCCACACCTTGCGACCCATCATCGCCATCATCGCCAATATGTTGCGCCACGACGGTGGAGAGTTCTCTCTTCGTGATGTTGTCAGCCACCAGTTCGGGGACCTCATCGCCTCCGCCGGAGCCGCCCCGGTCATCATCCCCTGCACCGAAGACGTCGAGGCCGTCGAGACCGTGCTTGAACGCGCTGACGGCCTCCTGGTCAGCGGAGGCCCCGATGTCTCGCCGGATGTGTACGGACAGGGCCCCTGCGCCCATCTCGGCGGCGTAGAGCCCCTGCGTGATGCCGTGGATGACATCGCCCTGCGCTATGCCTATGCCCATGACATGCCCATGCTGGGTATCTGCCGCGGCATTCAGAGCATGGCCGTCTACGCAGGCGGTACACTCATCCAGGACATCCCCTCGCAGGTCCCCAACGCGCTGCAGCACGGGCAGAAGGCGCCGGGGTTCCATGGCATACACGAAATCACCATCGAACCGGAGTCGCTCCTGGCACGCGTCACCGGACGCAGCCGCGCCATGGTGAACAGCTTCCATCACCAGGCCGTGGACACCGTGCCCGAGGGCTGGGTGGCCAGCGCCCGCACCGCGGACGGCGTGATCGAAGCCATAGAAAAGCCCCAGAGCAAGTTCTGCCTGGGGCTACAGTTCCATCCTGAGCTGATGGCGGCCCGCCATCCCTTCGCGATGAGCATCTTCAGTTCATTTGTGGCGTCCGTAACTGGCAACTGCCCCTACGGCAGTCCGGCCTTGTACAACTCATAGAACAGCTTCGTAACCTTCTCCACATACCGCACCGTCTCGGGGATGTTCGGGATGCCTCCCGCCCGCTTTACCGCCCCCGGGCCGGCATTGTAGGCCGCCAGCGCCAGCGCGCACTGCTCCCAGTTTGACCGGCCCGCAAAGGCCCGCAACTGGTCGGAGATGTACTTCACCCCACCCGCGATGTTGCGCTCGATATCCCACGGGTCCACTCCGAGCGCCCGCGCCGTCCCCGGCATGAGCTGGCACATGCCTATCGCACCCGCGTGCGAGACGCAACTCGGGTTGAAGCTCGACTCACACCTGATCACCGCAAACATCAGGCGGTGATCCACCCCATACAGCGCCGAGTAGTAAATCACTGAGCGCACAATCAGCTCCAACTGCCCATCCGTCAGCCGCCCGTTCTGCTTGGCCACCCACTGTTTCCACGCAGACACGCCCTTGGCCGCCGAGGCGTTGAGTTGCGGCATCTCGGTGCCCGGCCGTACCACGGGCTTGTCCACCGGCGGCGCGGGCTTCTCATCGGGGATAACCGGGGTGCGCTTGGCATCGTCATCTGCCTGCGGGATCTTTACATCTATCTTGTTCAGCGGCGGGCCGGCCGCCTTGGCCGCTGCGGCCTCCGCAGCGGCGTATCGCTGCTCCTCGGCCGGCAGGTCGCTCTCCAGGATGACCGCCCGCATCAGGAAGTGATCTGACGGGCGGGCGTCAGGGGCCAGATCGGCCAGCACGTGCACGACGTTCTCCACCACGAGCAGCGGATGCTCCTCATGGGCATCGACCATCACCCAGTCCTTCACGCCCGGAATAGACAGCGTGAAAGTCAGTGGCACGGCAGCCCCCGCAGCCTGGGCGTTAGTGCGGCCCAGGATACGACCAAAGAGCTCGACCGACTTGCCGCGCCAGGGCCCCCGGCCTCCATCGAGTTGGTCGGTCGTGAGCGTCACCGCGCCCAGAGACTTGCGCAAGGCCAGGTACTCGCGGGCATTGTCCTTGAGCACAGGTTCGGCGGCAAAAAGTGTGGCAGGAAGCGACAGGAGGACAGCCAGGACCGCAAGTAGGCCCACGAAGTGGCCACGGCTTAGGTTGGACAGCGGTAGTGTGAGGTGTGTTCGCATAATAGAAGCCCCCGGACAAACAAAAAAACCGCACCCTCCGGCGCGGTTCCCTTTGTTTTTGCCCTCGGCCGTCGGTCCAGGCACTGGGCGAAGACAAACCGGCGGAGCGGCGAATGATGTTTGGTACCCCCACGGGGAGTCGAACCCCGGCCTACGGACTGAGAATCCGGTATCCTTACCACTAGACCATGGGGGCACCGTCCAGTGACAAAGCGAATTATACCGAAACTGGCCCAGGTCGTCAACACCCTTTGGTAGGACGAGATTCGTTGCCCCCAGGCAGGTGCGCGCCGCCCTCACGGCGCAAAGACTGGCAAGCAATACTGCCAAGCGCTGCTCTCGATCAGTTTGGGCATTTCTCTCGCAAATGCAGGAGAATGCCGCAAGTTGCGGAACAACCTGGGCAGTATCTCGAAACGTAGCGCTAAGGGAGCACCTGCATGACACGTCGTGGCTTCACTCTAATTGAACTGCTGGTTGTCATCGCGATCCTCGCCATTTTGGCGGCGATCCTCTTCCCTGTCTTTGCCAAAGCTCGTGAGAAGGCCAGGCAGACGTCCTGTCTGTCGAACGTCAAGCAGCTTGGCAACGCCCTCGTGATGTACAACCAGGATTACGACGAGCGCTTTCCCAGTTATCTCCCGGCCTGGCCGGCGCTGCCCAGTCCTCCTGGCTCAGGCTGTTCCTGGTGGGAGGGCGTTGTGCCCTACGTCAAGAACTATCAGGTCTACGTGTGCCCGAGTTACCCGCGCCGCAGACCACTTGGAACTACAACGAGCATTACTTCCCCCTGCAACCGTCCTATGGCTACAATGCCGCGCTCTACGCCCTTGCCCAGGCGAGCCTTACTCGACCGGCCGAGTGCATTGCGCTGGCTGATAGCTGCCACCCGGCCGGCGGTGACTGGCGCTTCGCCTGGCCCAAGTCTCCTCTCGTGTTGCCCGGCACAGGCAACACGTGCCTGGTCAAGACCACGCCCTCGGCCCAGGAGCCATCCACCGTTCACAACGGCGGCTCCAACTGCGCCTTCGCCGATGGTCACGCCAAGTGGCTCAGGGACATCGAGATCTACTCGAACGGCTCCGGCAAGTACCTGACGCCGTAAGGGCACCTTCGCATGAATCGAGACGGGCCGGACGCCATGTCCGGCCCGTTTCTGTGTTCGGTTGAAACTCAGCGGCCCCTACAGCCCCCGCTTCCCCTGACGGTGCAGCAGGTACAGGAAGAACGGACACCCCAGCGCGCTGGTGATGATCCCAATGGGAAGCTCCGTCGGCGCCAGCAGCATCCGCGCGGCGATGTCGCTCAGGACCATCAGCAGCGCCCCCATGACCGCCGCCAGCGGCAGCAGCCGCCGGTGATCCGGCCCCACCAGCATCCGCGTCACATGCGGCACCACCAGCCCCACGAAAGCGATGATCCCCGATACGGCCACAGCGCCGGCCGCGAGAAGCGAGGCCAGAGCAAGCAGCAGGCGCTTGCCCGCCTGTGTGTTGAGCCCCAGGCTGGCGGCAGCTTCATCGCCCAGGAGCAACATGTTCAGCGGCCTCGCCAGCACCATAGCCGCGACCAGACCGACCGTGGCCTGCGGCAGGATGATCCATACCTGCGGCCACCCACGGCCACTGAGGCCCCCCAGAAGCCAGAACAGCACCCCCCGGAGGTCCCGCTGCATCAGCAGCATCATGAAGGACGTGAGAGCGGAAACCAGCGAGCCAACGGCTATGCCGGTAAGCAGCAGCGTGCCGGTCTGAACCCGTCCCCCACGTCGGGCCAGAACGTAGACGAGGAACACCACCGCAAGCGCGCCGATGAACGCCAGAAGTGGTACCGAGACCACCGCAGCGGCACCTGCGGCGCCCACGGCCATGGCAATGATCGCCCCCAGGGCCGCGCCCGAGGAGACACCCAGCAAGTATGGGTCCGCCATCGGGTTCTGGAACAGCGCCTGCATGATCGCCCCCGACAGAGCCAGACAGACGCCCACGAGCGCCGCCAGCAACACGCGCGGCAGGCGAAGGCTGAGGACGACCGTGTGCAGGCCGTCGGCTTCATAGGGCACCCCTGCCACGACATAGCGCACACCGTCGCCCAGGGCGCGCATGACGTCGCGCGGCGAGTGCTCAGCAGCCCCCACGATTAGTGCCAGGAACATGCTGGCCAATAAGGCCAGCAGCAGCAGGGGTACGGTGATTGCCATGCGGCGGCGGGTGGCGGCGCTGGTGCCGGTCATGGGCGCTCACCGCCGCCCGAC
>JBDKRC010000251.1:0-2409 GCA_039683575.1 Armatimonadia bacterium
GCCTGCGTCCCCTCCGCTCCCATGGCGTCCACCCGCACCAGATAAGTTCCTGCCGGCACCTTCGTCCCACTGCTCCCCTTCCCATTCCACACCAGCGTACTCAAGCCCGCCGGTAGGTCCCTCTCCGACAGTTCCGCCACGACCCGTCCGGCGATGTTGCAGATCACCGTCCGCACCGTCGCCGCCGAACTCAGGTTCACCGTCACCTGCGCCCCCGAGGCCGTGGGCGCCGCCGCCACGCTCACCGCCGCAACCGTCGCCGCCGGTGCGGTTTTGAACCAGTAATCCTCACTCCAATTCAGCACCCGCCCGCCCACGCAGACGATGCCCGGATCAATGATGACGTGGTAGTAGGTGTTGGGCGCCAGATTACTGGCGGGCCGGAGCTTGATTTTACGATTGGCGGTCGCCCACGTCATGGTGGTCTTGACGGTGGTTATGCCGACCCTGAGCCTGACCCGCGCCGTGGCCGTTGACTGTTGCACCGGCCAGCGGAAGCTGATGAAAACAGGCGAGGTGACGGGGACGTTGTAGGTCTTATGGGCGGGCAGCACCCCCGCCATCGTGACGATCTTGACGCTGCTGCCGCCCTTCCAGGCGCTGTACAAAGCCCCATCAAAAGCCCGCGCCCGCACCCGCCAAATATCGCCCACCTTAACGTTAGCCGCGGCCAGCGTCCGGCCGGTATAACCAAAGGCCCCCCAGCTGGTGCCAGTTTTCTTGGACCACTGGTATTGGTAGGTAAGGGTGTCGCCATTCGCAACGGTGGAGCCCGTGGCGGTGCCCGTCAGTGGCTCGCGTCCGGGGGCAGACGGGGTGATGGTGACGGTGGTGGGGGTTGTGGGCGGCGTAGTGACGCCCAAGGTGTCATGTACGAACACGTCCCTGCACCCATTGGTGTCCCCGGCAACGAGGTTGCTGGCGGAGGACATGAAGGCAACGTACCGCCCATCAGCGCTGATGCTTGGGCCGGAACTTGAGTTATTGCCCTGGGCGCCCCCGGTCGCCACGCTGACGCGTGTGGTCTGACCGGTTGTGCGGTCGCGTACGAAGACATCCTCGTCCCCGTTGGTATCTCCAGAGACCAGATTTGTTGAATCGGACACAAAGGCAACAAAGCGCCCGTCGGCGCTGATGCTGGGATACCCGCTGTCGAGGTCCCCCTGCGCGCCCCCTGTCGCCACGCTGACCCTTGTGGTCTGAGCGGACGCGCAGTCGTGGACGAAAACATCGACCTTACTATTTGTGTCATTGGCGACAAGATTGGTAGCAGTGGACCCAAAGGCGACGTAACGGCCATCGCTGCTGATGCTCGGGCGACCCCAGGACGGCCAGCCGTTCGCCTGCAGGCCACTGGTTGCGACACTAACCATCGTGGTCTCCCCGGTCGCGAGGTGTCGAACGAACACGTCATCCTGTCCATTCGTGTCCACAGGAACCAGGTCGCTTGAGGAGCTCCTGAAGACGATGTGCCGCCCATCGGCGCTGATGCTGGGGTACCAGGAGTGTTCCGTCTCACTGACATTGACGTCGGTTGTCGTGCCCGTTGTGCGGTCACTCAAGAAGACGCCCTGTATCAAGCCGGGGGGTTCGGACTCGAACGCCACGTAGCGCCCATCATCGCTTATGCTCGCACACTCAATCATGCCGTACGGCCCAACGACCATGCTTGTCCGGCCCGTTGCGCGATCATGCACAAAGATGTCTTCCGACTCATTGGTGTCCCCTGGAACGAGATTGCTGGAGCAGGACACGAAGACCACATAGCGGCCGTTCGCGCTAATGCGCGCGTCACGAATCGAATCGTTACCGGGTGTCCCCCCCGTCGCCACATCGACTCGCGTCGTCTGCCCGGTTAGGCAGTCGTGGACGCAGACGCCGCCTTGACCGGCGAACGCGACATAGCGCCCGTCGGCGCTCATGCTGGAAGGCCAGTCAGTCGACCCGCCACCCGAAATAGGATCACTAACCCGCGTCGTCGTCCCCGCCCATCCAGCCCCCGCGGCCGAGACTATCCCTCCGCACAGCAAGCAAAGCACAAAACCTCGTCGAAACATGATTCAGGTCCCTCCCTCACAGAATTACAGCAGGCTTATGTTCATCTTCTTCATGCGCCGTCCCTCTATCTTCTTCCAGACCACCGAACACAACCCCAGTCATCGTGCTACACATATCCTCCACCACGCCAGGTCAGACGGCGCCCTGAAACAAACTGACTGAACAACGAAAAAAGGCGCGGCCACCAAGGCCGCGCCTGATTCATCCTACCAGTAAGTCCCGCGCCTCACCGCATCTGCACCGGCGTCAAAGCCGTCGCCTGCGTCCCCTCCGCTCCCATGGCGTCCACCCGCACCAGATAAGTTCCTGCCGGCACCTTCGTCCCACTGCTCCCCTTCCCATTCCACACCA
>JBDKRC010000252.1:0-20431 GCA_039683575.1 Armatimonadia bacterium
CTCCGTACCCCGCCGGCCGGTATCACTGACCCACCCGAGCGGCGGGGTACGGAGCCCCCGCCCTACAGCACGGCAGACGGCCACGACCGCCCCTCCTACCCCTGGTAAATGTGATCCTGCGTCGCCACCCGACAAGCGAAACACAGCTTGGTCAGGTCGGGATGCAGCACCCCGCACCGCTCGCAGACCTTGTAGCCTCGCCGGGCCTTCCACTGGCGCAGACGTGCCTGCCGCTGCACGGTTCGCCGCCAGCGCTCGCGCAGGCCCTCATCCTCAATCAGGTTGATCTCAAGCTCGGCCTGCCGCCACTCCTCCGCGGGCACGTCCTCCTCGGCCAGTTCGGCGTCGGCCACAGCCGGCTCGGGGTCTTCCGGCAGGTTGATCCGGTCGCGCTTGCGACTGGACCCGACGCTGGCAGCCCGCAGGCTCGTGACGAACTTCCCACCCAGCCGCTCATTCAGCCGTGCGATGACCTGCTCCTGGTCATACTGCAACTGCTGGGCCAGCGCGGGGGTATCGCAGCAGATCTTCAGCTCGGTGCCATTGAGCCCGACCACACGGCTGCTGCGGGCATACCAGTGCCCGACAACCTGCGGCCAGATCTCGGCGCAAAGACCGCTCTTGCTGCGCTCAAGCTGCCCGCCCTCGGCCAGGTACTGGCTCACCATATGCCCGAGCCGACCAAGCTTGCCGTCGCGAACAGTAAGACCGCGCTTCATGCGGTTAGTATAGCTTGAATTGGGGTGAAGTGCAAAGGCGGGGGCGCGGTCAGGGAGTTGTCGGATCGTGGGCTCTGGCCTCGCCGGGGAGGGCGACCGTCGTCGAGTGCGGCGCCCATAGGGGGACCTTCTCCGGCCACGGCGCGGGAGTGCCGGGCCTGTCGAGGAAGATCCCGGCGAAGATGAGGTTTATGGCGAGATTGCGCCATAGCCGGAAGCGCAGCTTCTGCGGGCCAGAGGCAGCGAAGCGGTAGTACGTGCCGCGCACGAAGTTCCGCACTTCGGCGCCAGTCTGATACCGTCCCGCCTCGTCATAGACCGAGATCGTGTAGACCCGTTCCGGCTCGTAATAGTTGCGGTCATTCACAAAGTACAGGCTGATGACATGCTCGCCCTCGGGCACTGGCACCTCCAGCAGCAGGTCCGGCCCAGTGCCCGGCGGATACGCCTCGCCGCGGTCATCCCAGTTCGCCGCCCGGCGCACCTTCGACAGCGGGTTGTACAGCAGCGACCGGTGCTCTGTTGAGCGGCTCGTAACCCAGTACCGCGTCGTCTCCTTGGGGTTGCCCACGGACGGGATGACTTCCCATCGCGTGGGTGGGTTCGTCCCGAACCCGCACCCTCCCGCCACATCCTGCGGCGCCTGCTGGGCGCAGAGGATGAACGCCTCCCGTCCATAGCGCAAATACCAGTCCCCCTGCGTAGCCCGATCCTCGCCGAGGTAGCGCACCGTCGCGTGAGTGGGGCTCGGCTGGCTGCTCTCCTCCAGCATCCTCACCCGCTTCGCCGCATACCCCGCCTCCCCCGCGAGGGCCTTGTCGCTGCTCTTGGCGCAAGCCGCATAGCCCTCGGTCGCCTCCGCAAACCACCCGGTAAACTCGTCACACTGCGCCAGCCGAAACGAGCACCAGTCCTGAACCTGCGCCTCCCGGCACTCCCCCGCCAGAGCCGCATAGGCGCGCCGGGCCTGATCGTAACGCCCCCGGCTCAGGGCCAACTCCGCCAGGCCGAACTGCGCCGCATGACGCAGCAACGGCGACTGGTCCGCCAGAGCCCTCAGCAGCGCCTCCGCCCCCTGCGGTCCGTCGTCACAGCCGACGCGATGCTGCCACTGCGCCGCCTCCAGGAGCGCCAGATGGCCGAAGTACTGGTCGGGATAGTCGCGGGCGAGGCGCAAAAAGAAGCGCGCGGAGTTCGCATCATCGGCAAAGACAGCCCCCTCCTCAGCCCGCCGCCACCGCGCCACGAGCGCCTCCATGTTCTCCGTCAGTGCCTCAGAGCGTAGGGGCCGCGCCAGGACGTGCCGAGCCAGGAGGGGCCGACCTCTGGAAAGGAGGGGCCGAGCTTTAGCCGGCCCAAACCCGTCCAAGGTACCTCTCGCCACCATCGCAACCTCCCTCTCGCCCCCGCCCCCCGCACGCAAAAGCCGCTCGCTGCAGGTCACGACACGCCGAGGGTCCCGGTCGTGCAAAAGGCAGGTGAAGTCCAAAGGCGCAGGCCGCTGCCGGGGCAACTGCGCCTGCGCCTGAGCCAACTCCGTGAACGTCCGCACCAGCACAGCGGCGTCAGTGGGCGAGGCGATCTTGTTGAGGTGGGGCTGATTAACCGGGAACTTGGTGCGGAAGGGGCGTGTGCGGTCGGCCTGAATCCAGGAAGCTGTGGCCGAGGACGTGCAAGCAGGTGCAGCAGCCAACGAGGGGCAGGAAGATAGGAGCGCAATGATCGAAAGAGCGGCAAAGGGGATCCGCGTTTGTCGGATGCTGGTTGCCGAGCGACTACTTATCTGGTGCATTCAGAAAGGGGCCTCCCGTTGCTTCTAATGACTTGATTCTGATGGACAACTGCTTAAGAGCTTCGATTCTTAGGGGATCGCCATCGTTCGCCTGCGCCTTTCGAATGTCGGGCATGATCGCGGGCCCCATCTCAGAGAGCAGCCTCATCAGCGCCCCATTTCGTGCTGATTCCGAGGTCTTGAACCCCGGGTGTGCCCAGTCCCATGCATGCCCCTCTCCGCTGGCGCTTAGACGCTTGAGAAGGAACCTGGCACGGTCTCGAGTATCAGTGACATCATCGCGGCGCATCTCATGTAGTAGAAGGACGGCCCAGGCCTTCTCCTGCATGAATGCATCAATCCGGCCGTACCACTTGCCCTCAGTGGCCAGACTCTGGAGGAGATTCGTTACAGCCGCATCCCCGGGCCAAGCCTGAAGCGCTTCCAAGCCGTGATCAATGATGCCGGCGTATTCCCCGTCACGACCGATGTATCGTTTTGTCTTCGGGCCTCTTCTGAGGGCTCTCTGCAGTGTGTCCAGCACAACCCGCTTGGCCTCTTCGGTGCCTATACCACCCAAGGCCAAGAGGGCTTTCGCGGCAGGTGTTCCGGTTCCGTGGACCGGTGATGGCCCTCGTCGTATGATCACCTTCTCCAAAGCGTTGACTACGGCGGGGTCCTTCATGTGGCCTAGCTTCTGTACCGCTGCTGCTCGGACTTGCTCGTCGCGGTTGGCTAACAGAGAAATTAGCTCCGGAGCTGTGTTAGCCATTCGCACCGCACTAGATCGGTCACCCCACCTGCCAACTTCGCCGGCGGATGGCGCAGCGTCCGTAGGTACGGGCCTCTGTCGCGACCGGTCACCGCACCCGTTCAAGGTCGCCAATAGAGTCAGTGACACTATCCCTACGATGGCGCGCATTCTACTGGCTCTATGGTTACTCCAAAACATTGGCACGTCCATTCTTGCCGCTGGCCGACCAGTCAGCGGATGCGTCTACAGGGCCAGGAGAGAATTCCGCCCTATGAGCTAGAAACTCATCGTCCCCAAATCTCGTGTAGTTGGGCTTATCTTTGAACTGCTGACCCATACCGTACGTGTCTCTCTTGTTGGGATTGAGGTTGTAGCCAGCGGCCAACTCATAGTCATCACTCAATCCATCCTCATCGCTATCGACTCCAATGTTGTTCAGGTCGTTCTCCTTGTGCTTCAGTTCGTGGGCGCATACCTCCGCGCAGCAATCCACTCCCACCCCGTCGCCACCCACTTGCCATTGCTCACCGGTATCCGAATTGGTAGCTTTCCAAGTGGGGCTATTCGCCCCGGCAGCGCCATCACCGACTTTGAGGAACCCGGTAGCGGGGTCATATAAGCCTGTAGCAACGAAACGGTCATACGTGAAGTGGGTTAGGTCTGTGACTACACCTTGACGCCAGTAGTAGTACCAGTTTGGGGTCCATGCGACCGGATTTGGATTTTGACCAGGGTGGTTCAGGCCATCGGCCGGAAAGAAGATCTTGAAAGTCTTGCTAGTTGACGATGCAACCAACGGATGCGAGAGAGTGAGGGTCTTGGCGCCAAAGTCAGAGTTGTTCTCAGGAAGCCTCTCGAAACGCAACTCAATCGCTTCACCGCGCGCCGATGCAGGAAGAGTAGTAAGGATGGATGATCCGACGCTGAACGGAGCCCAGATGAGACCTCCGTTGAGCATGCCCAGTATGTTTCCCTCCGCATCTTTAACGCGCCCTCTCGCCCGGACTTTGCAGACGCCGGGTGCGGCCGTGTTGAAGCTGAGGTTGAAATTCGAATCAGGCGGGGGAGCAGGCTCATATATCTCCACGCTTGCCGGCGGCCCCGGAATGGTATCCAGATAGCATCCCTTCGGAAGCACCGGCTTAGCCTTCCCGTCCCGGTTGTTCGCCGCCCGCTCGGCCGTCTCGGTTGCCGTAATAACCGCCCAGAACGCACCATACCCAATGTCCAGTTCGTACTCCACCTCGTGGTAGCCCGCCTCCGTTGGCAGGTCCAGCTCTAGTGTCTTCGGTCCCTTGATCTCCAGCTTCGGCGAGTCCAGCGGGAATGCTGCTGTGTAGCCAATCTTGCCCTTCAGCTTCAGCGTGTCCCAGTCTATCGTGAGCGGAACAACACTGTGAACGTTACTGATCAGGTCCGCCTTGTCCGTGTCCGCGCATGGCGCCCCATGCTCGCCGGTGATCTTGAATGTGTATAGCCCGTAGGTGTCGGGGCTCTCGGGCATCCCGAGGTTGGGGCTCCAGTCGTACGTCGCTGCCTTGTTGAGCTCCCTCGTGACTGTCTCCTGGGCGATAGGATCGCCGCCCGAGAGGTTGAAGATTTGGACTAAGGCGCTGTATATCTTCCCAACTCCAGCGGCGTCATCTTCGAGATGTGTGCTGCTCCACGAGAGGGTGTGCTTGGTCTCCCCCGGATGATGCTCGATCACCAGCGGCTCGCCGCTGTCTATGACGAGGTTGTTCGGCGTCCAAGACTTGCCCTTGATAGGCAGGATCTGCGTGTAGGGTGCTTCGCCCCCAGGTGGCGGTGGCACCTCAAGCGACACCTCAGCCGTCCATTCGACCGCCTCACCGTTCTTGTCCCCGCTGGTGGTCCAGTTGCAGTATGCGATTGTCCACAACTCGTCGCCGATCACCTCATACTGGAAGCACTGCACCATTCCATACTGCTCGATTGGTACCCCGTGAACGGTTCGCCAGAACCTGGGCACGCCCCAGATGGCGCCAGCGGCTTCCAATGCCTTGCTGCTGACCCGCAACACCACACAGACGTCATCACTGACCTCGCCGCCGAACTTGGGGCCGTTCCAGCCCCCGTTTCGTGCCTCCCATTGGAAGGCGGCTGCCAACCCCTCGCTTCCGGGCACCCCTATGACTGTGTCCAGGGTATCCTGGCCTGTTAGCGCTTGAGTTGCAACTGTCCCGCGTGGTCCGGCTGAGTTGCCGGCCAGAGGTTGCGATGCTCCCCCATACGTGGCAGTCACAGTGACGCGGTACTTACCGCAAGCCATGAACTTGTGTTTCGCCGGGTTATCTGCGGAATGCGCACTTCCGTCCCCGAAGTCCCAGTCCCATGTGACCTCCCCACCAGGAAGCTCCACGCCCTCTATGAACGCCACCGCCTCGAAGTCGTACTCCTTGCCAACATCAAACACGACCTGATCGTCAACGGGCTTGATGATCTCCACCGTAATCGTCGCCGCCGCCCCGACTGCAGGCACCAAAAAAGCGCAGCCGTAAAGGACTGCGCCCAAGATTGCCATCACCGGGATATGGATTGCTGAGGTCTGCCGCGTGCGCCGCATCGCACTCCCCCCTTTGTTGTTGACATCAATAGGAGCCTATCACCCCCCCCCCCGCGCTTGTCAAGACCCATTCTGCGCTATTGCCGGAGGCGCCATGCGCCGCGGGCCTCCCTCTCGTCGCAGGGCGAGCTTCACCCCTCCCACGCCTCCACCCTCCCGCCTCGCACCTCAAGAACCTGTGCCTCCGCCCGGTCCTGCAGCGCCGGGTCGAGCTTCGCGCTCGTGACGATCAGCCCGTCCAGCGTCGCCCCCAGGTCCAGGACTGCCTTAGCGCGCGTCGGGTCAAGCTCCGACAGGCAGTCATCGAGCAAGAGCAGGGGCGGCTCGTCGCTCCACTCCTGCGTCACCCGCGCCTGGCCCAGTTTGAGACTCAGTGCCGCCGTGCGCTGCTGTCCCTGCGAGCCGTACTGGCGCACCGACGCCCCGTTCACATTAACCTGAAGCTCATCCCGGTGCGGACCCACCAGCGTCGTTCCGCGCCGCACCTCCAAGTCGGCCAGATCCGCCAGGCGCTGCCGGAAATGCGCCCCAGCCGTTGCCTCATCCGGTGCCTCCGCGAGCTCCCCGTGGTACTCCAGCGACAACGTCTCCTCCGCGCCGATCAGATGGTGTACCTCCCCCGCATGCTGCGACAGCGCCAACACAAACCGTTGCCGAGCCAGCGCCACCGCGGCCCCGGATTGCACCAGTTGCTCCGTCCACGCCTCCAACTCGCCCAGCCCACCACTCCCGCGTAGTGCGGGCGTCCCGCCCGCGCGCCCCAGCGTCTTCAGAAGCTCATTACGCTGCCGCAAGGCCCGCCGGTAGCGCGTCAGATCATCGAGATAGCGCGGCTGCAGTTGCGCGAGGGCAGTGTTGAGAAAGCGCCGCCGCAGACCAGGGCCGCCCTTGATGATCGCGAGGTCGTCGGGGGCAAACATCACGACCTGCGCGTGGCCGATCATCTGCGCGGCCGTCGGCACAACCTCACCCTCGACCTCCAGACGCTTGGGGTTGGCCCCTACGGCGCACGAGGGATCGAGGCCGACTGCCAGCCGCAACTCCCGCTCCCGCCGCGTCACGAACAGCCCCTCCACGCGCCCTACCTGCGCGCCCCAGCGCACGAGTTCGCAGTCGCTGTTGGTGCGCGGCGACTTGGTGGCGGCGAGCAGGTACATAGCCTCCAGCAGGCTGGTCTTGCCGGCGGCGTTAGGGCCGACAAACACTGTTAGCCCCGCCTGCAGTTCAAGCTGCAGGCTCTCGTAGACGCGGAAGTTGTGGAGGGTCAGGCGGCGGAGGTACATCGGTATAGTTGGCTCCTCAGCCGGTAGCGGAAACGCTGTAGGGCGGGGGCTCCGTACCCCGCCGGCCGTTGTTTCAGAGAACTCAGCGGCGGGGTACGGAGCCCCCGCCCTACAGCAGGAGCGACAGAATGCGGCATGGACTACATGATCTGCATCGGCATCAAAACATACAGGTACGTATCGTCGCCCACCGGCTTGAGCGCGCCGCTGTTGAGCGGGCCGGAAAGCTCCATAGCGATCTCCGTGCCGCCCACGGCGTCGAGCATGTCGAGCACGAAACGGGCGTTGAAGGCGATCTCGGCGTCCTCGCCCTCAAGCTGCATCGGAATCGCTTCCTCGACATTGCCGACGTCCTGGCTGCTGGCAGTGATCTTCAGCGAACCGTCTTCGGTCTTCAGGACCACGCGGTTGGCGTCTTCGCGGGCCACGATCAGCGCGCGATGCAGAGCTGATGACAGCTCCTTGATGTTGCAGATGACCTTGCGCTCGTGGGACGACGGAACGACCTTGCCATAGTTGACAAACTGGCCCTCGATCAAGCGCGAGGAAAGCGTCACATGCCCAACCTTGAACTCGATCTGGCTGTCCGACATCCGAACCTGCACAGGTTCGCTTGAGCCGGCCTCGATGATTCGCATCAACTCAGACAGCGCCCGCCGCGAGACAATCGCCGAGCGCGAGTCCGCGAACTCGCCCTCCAGCGGCAGACTGTGCAGCGCCAGCCGGTAGGTGTCAGTCGCGACAACCTCAAGCGTGTTGTCGGTGATCTTGAACAGACCACCGGTCAGGATCGGCCGCGTCTCGTCACGGGAGGTGGCGAAGACCGTCCGCTGTAGGACCTGCGCCAGCTTGTCCTGGGGGATCTCGAACTCGAGCGGATTGTTGAGCTCGGGCAGCGTGGAGAAGTCTGCCGCGGACAGGCCACGGATGTCATACTTCGAACGCCCGCACATGATGTTGAGCCCATGGCTCTCGTTGCTCGTGAGCTTCACATCATCGTTCGGCAGGGCATTCATCACGTCGGCGATCAGACGCGCCGGGACCGTCGTCGCACCCTCTTCGACGACGTCCGCATCCAGCACGGCCTCCAGGCTCAGGTACTCCAGGTCAGTGGCCAAAAGCCGCAACTGGCTGCCCCGCGCCTCGAGGTAGATATTATTCTGCACCGGCTGAGTGCTTCGGCCCGACACGCCACGTGAAACGATGCCGACGCTCTCCAGCAGTGCCTGCTGAGGACAAGCAACCTTAAGCATAGCGCTGTGCTACCTCCCTGTATACGGCACAAACGAAGACTTCAAAACCGAATTGTACAAGGCCTTTGCCCCGGCTGTCCAGTATAGTTTTGTACAGGTTCTGATGATATTAGCTTGTATAAGCATGATTAGTAGTAATAGTAGTAGTGTGGTGGAAAGTGTTAGGAAGGCCCTTGATCCCATGAGTCTGTCGCTCTGCTGTTGTGGAGGACTCTCAAGACAACTGAGTCGACTTTTGCACATCCTCCACAGCTCTCAAGACTCCTAACAATCTACCCACCGTTCTCCCCAATCCGCCTCAACTGTTTCAACAGGCCCTTTCAGAGGGCAAAGTGCCCGGCAATAACGCCGGGCAGATGGTAGGAGCGCTCCCCCGAGCGCGACCGCAACGCCAATACGCGTTGGCGTATTAGTGATCCCTCAGCGCCGCCTTCAAATCGTTCATCAACCACAATATCTTCTCGTCCTCGCTCACCATCTCGCTCAGCTTGTTGTAGCCATAGAGGATGGTCGAGTGATCGCGTCCGCCGAAGAAGTTGCCAATGTCGGACAGCGAGTGGTCAGTCAGCTCGCGGGACAGATACACGGCCACCTGGCGCGCCCAGGCGATATCCTTGCTGCGCTTGGGGCCGATGAGGTCATTCACGGGCACGGAGAAGCGTTCGCTGACATACTTGACGATCTCGTTGAGGCTCACGCGCCGGTCAGCGCCGTTGGTCGAATAGTCGGCCACGATCTCCTCGACCATCGAGATGGTCAACTCGCCGGTGTGCAGCGAGGAATAGGCGCAGAGCTTCAGCAGCGCCCCCTCCAGCACCCTGATGTTGGACTCAATCTTCTTGGCGAGGTACTCCAGGATATCGCGCTGGATGTAGACCTGCTCGGCCTCGGCCTTCTTCTCGAGGATCGCCACCCGCGTCTCGACGTCCGGGCAGCGCAGGTCGGCGAGGATACCCATCTCCAGCCGGCTGCGGAGCCGGTCATTCATGATCTGCAACTGGCGCGGCGGCGCGTCGGAAGCGATCACGACCTGCTTATCGTTGATACACAGCGTGTTGAAAGTGTGGAAAAACTCTTCCTCGGACGCCGGGCCTTCAATCGCCGCGATGAACTGGATGTCGTCCACCAGCCACACATCCACATAGCGGTAGCGCCGGCGAAATTCGGCCGTACGGTTGTCTCTGATGGCCGAGATGAGCTGATTCACGAAATTCTCAGCCGAGACGTAGACCACTTGCATGTTGCGGTGCTGGCGGCGGATCTCATGGCCGATAGCCTGCATCAGATGGGTCTTGCCGAGGCCGGCCTTGCTGTGGATAAACAGTGGATTATAGCTGCGCCCGGGGTTGCGGCAGACCTGTTGGGCCGCCGCGTGAGCGAAGCGATTGCAGTCTGCAACCACGAAGTTGTCGAAGGTGTAGCGGTCGTTGAGTGGGGTGGTCTCGAAAGTCTCCTGCAGCGGCACCGCAAAGGTGGGAGTCGCCGCGGGGCGCTCCAGGGAGTCCAGCGGGGGCTTGGTCTCGAGCACCTGCAGTTGCAGCTCCACCGGAGCCTGCGCCACTTCCTCGATGCAGGCGGCGATCAACGGCCGGTGACGCTCTTCAAGCATCCGTCGTACGAAATCATTGGGGACCGAGAGGGTGAAGCAGGCGCCGTCATAATCGAGGGCTCGCGCCCCCCGGAGTACGGCATCAAAAGTCGCCTGGCCGACGCGCTCTTTCAGCAGGGGAAGTACATCAGACCACAGTTGTTCGCCAGTGAGCGCCATTTCAGACATTCCGAGCCCCTTTCGGTCAGTGCAGCCACGTCCAGGCAGGCGTGCTGCAACATGTAAAGCTCAGGCTGAAACGTGAGGCTCGTTGGCGGAATGCTGAGGAGTTTCGGCGGCAAAGCCGCCCCACCACATGCGATGACAAGCGTCAGCGCGCACACAAAGGGACCACGAAACTGCGTATTACGGTTGCGCCCGAACCCGAGGGTAACGTCTCTCACAGCCTGTCCGCAGCCTCTGCCCAGTCTGCGGATCTACGCGTCTACGACGGCGACAAAATGTGTCAGTCAACGGTCTCCCACAAGACCTTTGAACAAACCTTGAACTTTGTCAACAAAACAGTCTCTGACGGGCGGTGGTGTGGAGAAGTCTGCGGTGTAGAGCTGTGTCAGTGGATGCCGTGAGGCCCTGGGACTGTTAGGCTGCCGAGTTTTCAACAGGGTTTTTAACACCTGTGGAAAAATTGTTACGCCTCTTCTCGGCAAGCGTCAGTATAGCGGAACCATAGGGCTAGGTCAAAGGGTTTTTCCACGGTGATTTGCGGCTTTTCTACCATCATGTGTGGACAAATCGACCCCATCTTCCAGACCCTTGTTCTGGCCGTTCCTTCTCCATGCGACAATGCCTCACCTCTTGCCCTGCAAGAGTTTTTGCGGCCCCTTTTGGCGTACTGGTCACTCCCCCCGCGTGTTTCAGGCCCCAAAACTCCCCAGCAAGGCCCCAAGGATTTCAGCCCGGTCTGGGGGAACCTACCGCCGCGATTACTCTCCCTTCGTTCGGAGGCCTGTTGAAAATGTTCTTGAAAGTGTTAGGAAGTGCCGCCGCTGAGGGTTGGCCGGCTACTTTTTGCGACTGCGAGGCTTGCCGTGAGGCCCGGCGGCGTGGTGGCAAGAACATCCGCCGCCGCACCACCTACCAAATCGGCGACACCGTGCACGTGGACTGGGGCCCGGACTCGTACAACAGCATGATCTCCTTCGGCCTCGACTACTCCCCGCTCCGGCATCTCTTCATCACTCACGCGCACCAGGACCACTGGTGCCCGGAGGAACTCGCCTGGCGCCGCCGGGGCTTCTCTCAAATCCCCGAGGGCTCGCACCTGGCCGTCTACGGCAACAGCCACGTCGCAGAGGGGCTACTGAAGGAGAATCCGGACCTCGAAGCAATCGCCGCCGAGTTCCGCGCGGTCAAGCCCTACGAGCCGATCGAGCTTGGCCCGGACTTCACCGCCTATGGCTTCACTGCCAGCCACGCCTCCGAAGATGAGCTCGCGCTGAACTACCTCTTCATGTACCAGGGGCGCGGTCTTGTGATCGGCAACGATACCGGCTGGTGGATCCCCGAGTCGTGGGACTTCCTGCAAGGCTTCTCGCTGAGCCTGGTCGTGATGGATTGCACCTCCGGGCCACTCGGCACCGGGCCGCGCGACCAAAGCACCTCCTGGGTCGGCACCCATCACCTCAACTGCGAATGGGTGGTCGAGGTCCGCGATGAGCTGGCTCGCCGCGGCGCCCTCACCGCCGACCACACCTTCATCGCCAACCACTTCTCCCACAACGGCGGCTGGCTGCACGAACAGCTAGAAGACTTCTTCACGCCACACAACATCCTCGTCGGCTATGATGGGTTGGAGATTGACCTCTGAGCGCAATTACTGTGGGAGGGCTCTCCAGAGCCCAACCATCCCCCCTGCCGCGTAGGTGGGTTCGTCCCGAACCCGCACCCGCACAAAACAAAACGGCCTCCCCACCCGGGGAGGCCGATTTGTTCTCTGATCTGTGGTTACCTACGCCTCGCACTCCGCCTCTTGCTCTGCCGCACCCTCCAGCCGCACTGCCTTGCCCGTCGAGGCTGACTGCTTCGCCGCATTCATTACGCGCAGCGTCTTGACCATGTCCCCAATCCCCGCCACCGGCTGCCGGCCCGTCTCAAACCGCTCCAGCAGGTCCTTGGTGTACGCGTCATAGACCTCATTGAAGTCGTTGCCCACCACCTGCTCGGACCTTCCGTCGCGCCACTGCACCTGCATGTCACCCATCGCCGGCCCGCCGCAATGCAGCTTCTGCGTGTCCACCGAGAAGTACCGCTCGTAGCCCTCCGGCATGGTGTAGCTGACGTCGCCGATTCCAATCTCGCCGTTGGACCCGATCATCGTGATGCTGGCCAGGTCCTCGATCTCTTCGCCATGCAGTCCATGCGTCCACCGCGCCTGCACCTGTTCCACACGGTCCACGCACAGGTAAAGAAACAGGTCGATGACATGGGGCCCGAAGTTAAACAGCGGCCCCGCCCCGGCCTGCGCCGGGTCCAGCATCCATTCCACGCCCCACTCCCTGTATCGCGTCGGCTCTCCGGCGAACAGGCGGTAGTAGTAGTGGTTCACCCGCCCGATCTCCGCCTGGTGCTCCTTGAGCCACTGCACGATGGCATAGTACCGCGACACCAGCGCCACGCCCGCAAAAACTCGCTCAGTCTTCGCCGCCGCCGCCACAGGCTCCAGCTTCCGCCAGTCCACGCCCATGGGCTTCTCCATGTGGAAGGGCAGATGCCGGTGCACGAGCCAGGCGGCGAGGTCGGTCATCTGCGCATGCGGCGCATGAGCGAAGACAAAATCAGGCTTCTGCTCGGCGATGAGTTGCTCATAATCGGTATACCGCGGGCAGTCCCCGACCTTATCGGCGATCAAATCCACCTTCTCCTGCGAAACATCGCCCACGGCGACAATATCATTCCCAAGTTTGCGAATGGCATCCACATACATCAAGCGCACATGCCAATGGCTGGCGCCCAGAATTGCGATCCTCATGGCTAAGCCTCCTCAAAAACTGCCCTCTCAGTTCGCGCTTCCAATCCGCCTCTCCTGCCTGCCCTGCCCGCGCCTCATGGTTGATGGGAAGAAAATCCCCTTTGATGATATTGTGAGCATAGCGAAGGTATTCGTACTGTCTTGGCGAACATTACTCCACTCTTGAAGGGGGAACCCCCAATGACTTGTCACCGGATCAGTCTCGTCTCACTATTGCTGCTGGCCCTGCTGGCCGGCCTTGCCTATGCCGCTGGAACTCGCACTCTCAGCGGTGAGGGCCAGGCACTGACGCAGGACGCTGCTGTACATGCCGCCGTCGTAGCCGCTCTGAAAGAGGGGGCTCGGGAAATCTCCGGCCGTGTCCACAAGGTGGACGAGGTAGAGCAGTGGCTGCAGCAGGCGGATGACTTCATCCTCGGCCAGCGTGTCGGAAGCTGCAAGAAGCGTGGCGCCATGTTCACCGCCCTGGTGGACGTGGATGTTGACCCCGACGAATTCCGTGGCATCATCCTCGCCACCAAAACCACCGACACTACTGGCGGCAAGTCCCTCGTGATGGTGATGATCGATGAGCAGATCATCCGCCTCCCCGCGCCGGATCCCGCCGCTGAGACGGCCGTCAAGCAGGCCTTCCTCGTGGATGGCTATGAGGTGCAGAGCAAGCAGATCACGGATACCAACAGAGAGCGGGAGATTATCCGCAGCTTCGAGCGTGGCGATGAGGCCGCGGCCAGAGCGCTGCGCGACGAGTACGCCTGCGACATGATCGTCTACGGCGAAGCTTTCGCCGAAGAGGTCCGCGGCGGCGGTCAGTTCGCCCCCTTCCGCTTCACCGGCACTTGCGAGATACACGTCGTGATGGCTGACACTGGCCGAGAGTTAGCCACGGCGACCGGTACCGGCGTCGCTGAAGGCGAGACCGCCATACAGGCTGGCAAAGTCGCACTCAAGAATGCCGGCGCCAAGGCCGCCGCCACTGCCCTGGCCATGCTCCGTCGCGGCACTCCGGTCCAGGTCGTCCTCAACAAGGTCGCCTACTTCGGCACCGCCACCAGCATCACTGACGAACTCAAGCGCCTGGTCGGCCCGGACTCCGTCAAGCGACCGCGCCTTGACCTGCAGAACCAGACCGTCACTTGGGACATTACCTGCAAGGACGTCACCGCCTACGATATCGCCGCGGCCCTCGAGCAGTTGCCTCGTCCTCGTATCCAGATACTCGAGGTGACGGGCCAAAAGATTGTCGCGCAAGTGACCGGCTAAGCAGACGCAGCATCACACTAGACCGCACAGAAATCGGAGAGGACGTTTCGTATGAAGATCATGCCTGTAGTCGCGCTGGCCACACTGCTCCTGATGGCTCCGTTGTTCGCCCAGGAAAACACGAAGAGCAGCGTAGCCATCGCCATCATCGCCGAGCCGCACCTCGTCTTGAGTCGCCCCAAGGACTCTACTGTTGAGTGCCCCACCATCAGCCAGGTCGTAAACAACTTCTCCGACAACATCGCTCGCGCTTTCCTCGATAGTGGCGACTACGTGTTGATAGAACGCGATCAACAGGAGCGCCTCAACCAGGAAATCAGGCTTCGGGCCAGCAAGGGAGAGGCGCTGGAAGATGTGGTAAAGGATGTGTGCGCCAAGTACCGCGTGGATTACTACTTCAACATCAGCGAACTGACAATTGACGGCGAGTATACCTCCTTCTTCTTTGACGAGAAGACCAGAGGAGAAGGCACCGCGCGCGCCTCCTGGATCCACGTCGCCAGTGGCGCCACCCGCAAGAAAGTCGAAGCCCACGCGGAATTCAAGAGGGATGGAAAGCCGGGCCCGTGGTTTGACGAGATGGGCCAGAAACTCGCCCGCGGACTGAGCGACCAGATCCTGCCCCCCCGGTACATCCTGCTGGTTAAGATAGACCAGCTCAAGCAGCTCATCTACGTAGATCGCGGTCTCGACTACGGCCTGCACAAGGGCCTGAAACTCTACATCCGAGAGCCCCGCGATGAAATGGGACTACCCGGCGAGAAGATCTGTGATGCTATCGTTACCGATCGTATCACCAACGACGCGGCAATTTGCCAGTTGAGCGGCGACAAGAAGAAGCTGGTCGACGTCATGGCGAAACTTGAGCGTTTCCTAGCCGACAATACCCCGCCCGAATGCACTGCCGACTGAACTTCCTCCGCCAATCAAAAAAAGGGCGCGGCCACAACGCCGCGCCCTTTTCCTTCCTCTGTCCAGGGCATTCAGGTGCAATGCCAATGGCTGGCGCCGACATATGTGACTGATGAACTTATCGGGAAGAAGACATCGCCAACGGGCATATATCACTCCGTGAATGAATTCAGCATTCTGCAACAATTTCGGTCAAGGGAGACGAAAATGATCCGCTCTGCGCTCTGGTCACTGGTAATCGCGAGCATGCTCACCTGCCTCACCTCAGCCGCCTCCGCCCGCTGCAACGTCCTGCCCGCCGTCCACGGCTACAACACCGGCAAAGCTACCGTCGTCCCCCTGCGCGGCGTAGCCGAATGGCTGGGCGCACAGGTCCAGTTCAAGTCGCCCCAGATCACCATCAGCTACGGCAGCCAGCGCATCTCGATGAGACTCGGCTCCCGGGCCGCTCAGGTCAATGGGCGCACAATCCAGATGAGCGCCCCGGCCAAAGCCTACGGCGGCATCACGTGCGTTCCGTTGCGTGCGGTGAGCGAGGCGCTGGGTGTCGCTGTGACCTATCACCCCCACGGGACCCCCCAGATTGCCTCGGCGAGTCTCGCTACCTTACAGGCGAACGGGCGGGTCGGCAATGTGATTGTCCACGTCCTGCCGCCGAATGAGGTGGCGAAGATCGTGACGTTGTACGCCGGTGAGATGGACACCTACCATGGCGACAATGCCGTGATCTGGGTCCTGAGCCGCGACGCGCACGGCGCCAAAGCCATGGTAATCAACTGGAACGACCAGACCGGCACCTACGACTTCGGCGGGCGCCCGGATGTACTGTGGGTCAGAAACGGTGTCTGGGAGATGGGCTGCTACGTAAACTAGCGTCATCGCGGGAGCATCACCAGTCCGATTTCAGCGAAAGCCAATGGGGCGCGGCCAATGCCGCGCCCTTTCTCGTGATGACCTTCCCCCAAGCCGACACGTCGTTCCTCTCAGCCTTGCCGCCCCTTCCCCCTAACCACCGCCCAAACCACCAGACACAACAGCGCCACCACAAGCAGGGCCGGACTGAGCTGGTAGTAACGGTTCTCTCCTGGGGGCGGTCCAGTCGGCGGCACTACCGGAACCGGGACAGGAGCAGTCGGGACGACGGCAGGCGGCGGGGGTGGAGGTGCGGGTGGCGCGGGGACAACCGAAACGATCTGCACCTTGCTGCCGATGGCCACGAGCGGGTAGAGGCGCTTGATGTCCGCATTGCGCATCCGCACGCAGCCCAGGGAAGCGTACTTGCCGATGCTCCCGGGCTTGTTCGTGCCGTGGATGCCGACCTGTTTCCACCCGCGCCGGCCCCTGGTGTTCAGCCCGATCCAGTGGGTGCCGAACTGGCCTGTGCCGGCCTTGGAGACGACGTGCTTGTCACTGACGCGGAAGTTGCCCTGCACCGTGCAGCGGTACAGCCCTGTCGCGACGGGGTACCGCCCCAGCAACTCACCACGCGCGCCAAAGAGCTTCAGGCTGTTGTCAGCCTTGTTCACGACGATCGTGCAGCGCTGGGTGGGCGTTGCCTCAGCCCTGCCCAGAGCCACAACGCACAGGCAGGCGACGAGTCTCACAGTCCGTTTCATGGGCCAAATCCCCCGGGGTTAGCACGAGTTTGAAGGGCGCGGCTCAAGGCCACGCCCGTTGCCTTCTGAGTTGCCGCTTCGCCTACCCTCGTCCAATCAGCCCCCGCAAGATCCCGCACGCCTCCACGAGCCGCTCCCTCATCCCGCCGTTAAGCGGGTTCGTGTCGCGGAAGATCAACTCGATGAAGTTGTCCTGCGTCTGATCGAGCGTCTGCTTGATATAGGCCGTGAAATCCGCCGCATCGAACTGCGCCCCGCACAGCTTCAGCGGGTGCGGCTTGCGAGACAGCACCACGCTCTTGCCTGCCGAGGCCGAGATCGACTCCACGTCACACCACGGCGACACGGTCACCTTCCGCAGCGCCTTGAACTGCTTCAGCGTCGGCCAGAACTGGTGGGTCGGCTCGCAGCACCCGTAGTTCATCAGCCCATAGCGGTCGCCAATGCGCCGCTGGTACGGGTGGATGAACTCCGCATACATCGCCGGCGACAGCCCCACCGCCTCCTGCGCCTCGATGAACCCCCAGATGTCGCCGAGGTTCAGCTTCTCCCCCGGTGCAATCTCCCGCCGCGGCAGCTCGTCGGAGTACACGCAGCTACCCGAGCCGCAGTCCAGTTCGCGGCTGTTGCTGGTAATCAGACCCTCCGCCTCCAGCCACGCCACATAGCCCTCATTGTCGGTCGTGATGAAGTCAAAGAAACGGTGTACGTTCTCAGGCTGGTCCAGCATCGCCATGTAGAACGTGTCCATCCCCATCAGGTGCACAGCCTGCCCCGCCATCCCTGTCCCGGCCCAGGCCCCGCTGTAGCCCACGATCTCCACCGGCACCAGGTCGCCGAAGATCGCCTCGGCCTGCTCCACCCCACGATACGTTGCCTCGCGGTCCACCGAGTACTCCGTCGGCTGCAGCCGTTCCAGTCCCTTCGCCAGGTCCGCCATGGGGTGATTGGTCGTATACCCAAGCTCCCGTCCGGTCGAGTCCGGCACGCGAGTATACCGCAGCTCCGGGCAGATGCTCGTGCGACCGATGGCCCACGCCACCGGGAAGCTACGCGGGAACACCCGGTCGTCGGGGATCAGCCGGTAGTTGGTGATCACCCGCAGGAAGTGGGCCTCGCAGCCGCGCTCAAACTCCCCCTCACACTCAAGCGGCGGGGTCAGGTCGGCAAAGAACGACCCGTTGTCCTCGATATGGAAGGGGACGGTACGCTCCTGCAGGCGATTACTTCGCCGCCAAAGCTCCCGCCGCGCGTTCATGTCGTCGCTGTTGACGATCTCCGCAAACTCCGCCGCCAGCGCCCGCAGCCGGTTGCGATCAGCAGGTGTGGCCATGGCACTCCTCGAAGATGTGATGGTGCGGAGGTTTCCCCCTCAAGCTGCCGGCAACCTGCCATCCACAAACACGCAGGCGCAGCCACCAAGGCTGCGCCTGCGTGTTCTCAAGGGTAGTTGGCGCTACCGCACCTGCAGCGGCGTCAAAGCCGTCGCCTGCGTCCCCTCGGCTCCCATTGCCTCCACCCGCACCAGGTAAGTCCCCGCCGGCACCTTCGTCCCACTGCTCCCCTTCCCATTCCACACCAGCGAACTCACTCCCGCCTCCAGCTCCCTCTGCGGCAACTGCGCCACGACGCGTCCGGCGATGTTGCAGATCACCGTCCGCACCGTCGCCGCCGAACTCAGGTTCACCGTCACCTGCGCACCCATTGCCGTCGGTGCCGCCGAGATTGTCACCACCGTGGCTGCCCCGGAGCCGGCGGTGGTGAAGTTATAGCTCTCGCTCCACCCCAGTACCCGTCCAGTCGAGCACACAATCCCGCTCGCCAGCCGCACCTCAAACTGGGTAGTGGCCGCGAGGCTGGCCTTCGGCGTAAAGCGCACCTTGAGGTTCGGCTTGATCCACATCGCCGCACCCGGCACGAGGTTGGCTCCCTGGTACACTCGGAGTCGCTGATTGACGGAAAGCTGGTTGACCGGCCACTTGAAGGTGATGTCAATCGGGCTGGTAACCGGGACGTTCGTTGCGCCCGAGGCGGGACTGACCGCCGCGGCCATCCGCACGATCGTTGCCGTCTTGTGCGCCTTCCACAGGCTGTACTGGGTACCATCGAAGGACCGCGCTCGCACCTGCCACGTTTCGCCAAAGTTGACCTTGTCCGCCGTCAGCACTTTGCCGGGATTGTCGACCCACTTGGTCAGATACCCTCCGGTTGGGCTGACCTTGGCCCACTGGTACTCGTAGGTGACGCCATCCCCATCGGGATCGGTGCTGTCGTCGCAGACCCCGGTCAAGTCTTCCTTCCCCGGCACCGCCGGGCTGATCCGCACCCACTCCGGCCTCGTCGGTGGCCGGTTGGCGCTCTTGGACGCATACTGGGTATTGCCATCAAACCCCATGTTGATCCGCCCGCCATTGTGCGACGGCTCATGAGAGTAGTCCGACGTCGGGTCGCCGGCGTCCAGACAAGGACTAGTCAGAGCATCGATTATCCAGGTTGACCCATTCCACCGGCCTGCGTGTGATTTCAGCCGGTATTCGACATCGAACAGCGGATCCACCGAGATGTTGCCGTTCGTGCCCGTCGGGTCCGTTAGGCCGCTGTAGTTCCCCGAGGTGTTATTGAACACGTTGCAGTACGAGATACCGTTGAGGTCGGTCTCCGCCGCAACCTGTAGCCCCTTACCGAAGTTGCTCTCGATGATGCAATCCTTGATGCTGGTCTTCAGCAACCCGTGATAAGCCGCGCCATTGACGCTAAGCCCATCGGGGGAGTTGCCTGAAATGGTGTTGCTGTAGATTTCAGCGCCCACAGCCTGCTCGTATACGCCGCCGCCGCCCAGAGTCGCCAGGTTCCCGGTGACGCGGTTGTTGGTGAAATGGATGACGGCCATGAAGCCCGTTGTGAAGTACGCGCCGCCTCCAAACTGGTCGGCGAAGTTGCCCCTGATGACGTTGTTGCTGATGATCGGGTCACCGCCGCCCCAAACGTATATGGCTCCTCCGCATGATGCCCGGTTGTTGAAAAACACATTGTTGGTGATGGTCGGTACGCCATTGAAACAGTGCACGCCGCCACCGTCGGTTGTCGGGCCGCCATTGGTGATGGTGAAGCCGGATATGGTACCGGATGAACCATCCATGTTGACGACGGAGCCATTGCTGAGGCCTCCGTCCAGAATGGTGTTTGCGACCACGGCCGGATCCTCAGGGTCCGTGCTTCTGACGGTTATCGTCTTGGTCTGATAGTTGAGCGACTCGGCGTAGCTGCCGGGTGCCACAACCACGACATCTCCATCGTTTGCCGCGGTGATCGCTGCCTGAATGGTGGGGCCATGAACCCCCGGCACATCAATCTGAGCCGCTGCCGCCATCCCCACCGCCAGCGCTGCAACAACGCAAAGAACGCTCCACCTGAACGCTGACCTAAGCATACGCCGCCTCCTTACCATGATCACGAGGATTTCGTCACCATCAGTCTCTCGTCCTTCATTTCACACACACTTTGGCCCACTTCAGAATCAGACAGGCGCAGCCAAAGGCCGCGCCTGTCCAATCTCACCCACGTAACCCGCTCCTCACCGCATCTGCACCGGCGTCAAAGCCGTCGCCTGCGTCCCCTCCGCTCCCATGGCGTCCACCCGCACCAGATAAGTTCCTGCCGGCACCTTCGTCCCACTGCTCCCCTTCCCATTCCACACCA
>JBDKRC010000253.1:0-20742 GCA_039683575.1 Armatimonadia bacterium
AGGCCTAGTGCGCAAGCTGGCGATCTGCATCGTCAACTGGAACACCCGCGACCTGCTGGACCGCTGCCTTCAGAGCATCCACGAGACCACCACCGGCGATCTCGCCTCCGGTTGCGCCGCCTCCGACTGTGCCGTTTCCGGCTGTGGGGCGGGGGCTCGTACCCCGCCGGCCGTTATCCGCGACAACCAGAGCGGCGGGGTACAAGCCTGCGGATGCAGACATCCGCGGGCCCTACAGTCTGACACCGACACCGCTCTGGACGTCGAGACCATTGTCGTGGATAATGCCTCCGCCGACGGCAGCGCCGACATGGTCCGCTCGAAGCACCCCTGGGCGCGGCTCATAGCCAACGACGACAACCTGTTCTATGCCGCGGCGAACAACCAGGCCCTACGAGCCACCGAGGCCCAGTACAAGCTGCTTCTGAACCCTGACATCATCGTCCATCCCGGCAGCTTGCAGACCCTCCTGCGGTTTATGGATGACCACCCGCAGGCCGGCGCTGTCGCTCCGCGCCTTCTCGGGCTCGAGGGCGAAGTCCAGCACACCTGCCGCAGCTTCCCTGACCCGGACGTGGTCATCTACGAGGCGCTGGGTCTGAGCCGCCTGTTTCCGCGCAGCCACACTTTCGGCAAGTACCGCATGACATGGTGGGACTATGGCGACACTCGCACGGTAGACCAGCCGATGGCCTCAGCGCTGCTGGTGCGGAACGAGGCCCTGCAGGCCGTGGGCCTGTTTGACGAGCAGTTCCCGATGTTTTTCAACGATGTGGACCTCTGCCGCCGCCTCTGGGACGGCGGCTGGGAGGTCTGGTTTACGCCTGACGCCGAGATGACCCACCTCGGCGGCGCCGCGACCCGCCAGGTCCGCCGCGCGATGATCCTTGCCTCCCACGAGGGGTTCTTGCGGTACTACCGCAAGCACTACCGCGGCCGGACCAACCCGCTGGCCTATCACCTGGCGGTGGCCTTGCTGCGGCTGGGGCAGTGGGTCAGGCTACTACGCGCAACCAAGCTCTAAGGAGCGCACCATGAGCGACGAACAGAAGATTGACGCAATGCTGCTGGAGATCCTGGCCTGCCCGGCCTGCAAAGAGCCCGTGAAGCAGGAAGGCGACAAGATCGTCTGCACCAAGTGCGGCCGTAAGTACCCGATCCGCGAAGGCATCCCCGTGATGTTGATAGACGAGTCCGAGGAGGGGTAAGGAACGCCTCACTCCGCTGTAGGGCGGGGGCTTGTACCCCGCCGGCCGTTATCTATGACTACCCAACCGCGGCGGGGTGCAAGCCCCCTGCGGCGCCGACGTCGCTACGCCCTACAGCCGGACGCCGACGTCCTTTCCTCACGTCTTCGTAGGCCGGGCGTCTCGCCCGGCTCCGGCTGCGGCCATCAAACGCCTTCACACTGGACCTTACCCGTGACCGAACGCCTCCCTCTCAGCATCATCATCGTCAGTTGGAACGTGCAGCGTGACCTTCGCCTGTGCCTCGAGTCTCTTCGCGACAATGCTGACATCAACTGCGAGATTATCGTCGTTGACAACGCCTCCACCGACGGCACCCTCGACATGCTTCGGGAGTTCCCGGAAGTGCGCCTGATCGCCAACTCCGACAACCGGGGTTTCGCAGCGGCCAATAACCAGGCCCTGACCATCGCTCGCGGAGACTGGCTCTTCCTGCTCAACCCCGACACCATCACGCCGCCTGGCGCCTTGAAGACGCTTCTGGACTTTGCCCAGACCCACCCCGAGGCCGGGGCCGTTGGCCCGCGCCTGCTCAACTCTGACGGCTCGCTGCAGTACTCCTGCCGGCGCTTTCCCACCGTCCGCGCGGCCCTGTATCGCCACACCATCTTCGGCCGGCTCTTCCCGCGTGCTCGCGCGGCCCAGGAGTATCTCATGGCCGAGTGTGACCATGAGAGTGTGCAGGATGTGGACTGGATCTCCGGCGCGGCCATGCTGATCAACCGCCAGGCCTATGACCAGATCGGCGGGCTCGACGAGGGCTTCTATTGGGGCTCGGAGGATGTGGACTACTGCTTCCGGCTGCATCACCGCGGCTGGAAGGTACTCTATACGCCGGAGCCCGCCATTACTCACGCCATCGGGCGCAGCACCGACCGTGTGATCATCCCCACGATCATCCGCACCCACCGCAGCATGCAGCGTCTCTACACAAAGTACTTTACGCGTAACCTGGCGCAGCGCCTCATCGTCACCGCCGGCATCTGGGTCCGCGCCGCCCTGTTGATTGCCTCGGTATGGATCAAACTCCAGTTTCTGAAGCTCAAGAAGAAGAGATGAAGCTCAAAGTCCCCGATTTCGCGATCATCCTGATCATCTGCCTCCTTCCGCTGCTGCCGCTTCTGGCTGGCAAGCTGTGGGTGTGGCAGGCCCTGCTGGTAGTGCTGGTGGTGGCTGCGGCCCTGCTGGTGTACCTTCTCGCCGGCAAGCCCTCGCCCCGCGCCGCTCTTCCCGGTGACCTCATAGACTGGGCCCTCGCTCTTTTCATCCTCTGGTCTGCCTTCTCATGGTTCGTTTCCGTCTACCGCTTCGCCAGCGAGGTCTACCTGGCCAAGTTGCTCGCCTGCGCGGGCGTCTTCTGGCTACTCCGCTACGGTCTCCGGCGCGAGAAGCTGCGACACGCAGCGCTCTGGGGCCTCGTCGGCGGTGGGGCCCTCCTCGGCGTCCTCGGCCTGCGCGAGTATGTGCGCACCGTCCACTTCCTCGGCGACACGCAGTGGCGCGTCTTCGGCCCCATGTTCAATCCCAACATCGCCGCCGGGTACCTCCTCCTCACGGTCTTTCCCGCCCTCGCGCTGCTCTTCGGCGGACCGGAACGGGCTGAGGCAAAGCCACCAATCGCCGAGCCCGTCCCCGGCACGAAGAAGAGGCAACCTGCGAAGAAGCCTGCGCCCTCTACGCAGCAGGCGGAGCAGGAGCCTCCTCCTCGTTACCGCGAAATCGCCACGGGCTTCGCCGTCCTGCTGATGTTGGCCACACTGCTCCTGACCGGCTCCAAGGCCGCCCTCGGCGCCTTCCTGATCGGCGGGGTGATCTTTGGCCTGCTCGCCTTCGGCCCCGATCGCAAAGGCAAACTCGCGCGCCTGGTGATACTCGGGTTGGTGGGCGTGATGGTAGTCATGGCCTTCAGCCTCCCACCGATCCGCACCCGGATTGTCAACGCCTTCGGCTGGCAGAGCCACTCGGCCGTCTTCCGCGCCTACACCTGGCAGTCCACGCTGCACATGATCGCCGACCGTCCCGTACTGGGCTTTGGCGCCGGTGCCTACGAGAACGCCTTCCCACGCTATGCCATCGCCGGCTTCACGCGGCAGGCACATCAGGCTTTCCTGCAGATCGCCGCTGAATCCGGTCTTCCCGCGCTCGCCTTCGGCCTGCTCTTCGGCCTCGCGTTGCTATGGAAGCTGTGGCGGCTGACGCGTGGTGACGCTCCCGCGCTGCGCCGCCTCCTCGGCGCCGCGGCCGTGGCCGGACTGGTGGCCTCCTCACTGCAAGAGTTGGCGGACTACGCCTGGTATGTGCCCGCGGTGGGCCTGAGCTTCTTCGCTTTGGCCGGGCTCGGCCTTGCGGGTGGACAAACAGCCCCGGCGGAACCTCAGCAAGCCCAACTGAAGCGCACTGGTTGGCACTGGGTCGCAGTCGCCCTTACCGCCGGGTTGGCGCTCTGGTCAGTCACCTGCCTGTATGGGGAGGTCGTGCTCGCGCGCGCCGATGCGCAGGCTATGGCGGGCGCCTATACCTCCGCTGCTGAGACTTACGCGGCTGCCGCGCGTCTGAACCCTCGGCAAGCCCGCGTTTGGGTGCAGCAGTCCAAGGTTGACGAGGCTCTCGCAGGAGGCGGAGAAGCCGGAGCACTTGACGGGGCCATCGCGGCGCGGCAGCGCGCTGTAGCCTTGCAGCCCACCGAGCCGCTACATCACCTCGCCCTGGCGCGCCTTTACGAAGAGGCTGGCCGGTTGCCGGACGCTTTGCAGCAAGCGCAGCAGGCTCTACAACTCTATCCGAACTACCCCCGTGGCCTCGCCACTCTGGCACGTCTGCAACAGGCCAGCGGGCAGAAGCAGCAGGCCCTGCAGACGTATCAGCGCCTGCAGGCGCTTCACCGGTCGCCTGTGGGCCTATACCCGCCGGTCGCGGAGATGCCGGACACTGCCTTTGCCTACGGCTGGCTGGGCACGGGTGACCATCACTGGGAGCGAGGCGAGAAGACGCTCGCACTCTTGGATTACTACCAGGCGGTACGCCTGCTTCGTGACGCACTTACCCTGCAGATGAGTGCGCAGGCAAAGACCGGCGAGCAGCTCTTTGGGCGGATGGAGGACGACGCGGCGCTGGCTCGCGAACTCCGAGCCCGCCTCATGCGCGATAACCGGGCGTTGTCGGTCATGATGATGGTGCAGCTTCACCAGGCGCTGCGTGAAGCTGACGAAGCGCGCAACCTGCTCGATTACGTCGTGTCAGGGCGCGCAGAGACCAGGCTGCCATCCGACCAACTGGCCGCGGCCTGGGCCCGGCTCGAGCTGGCGAACCTGCTGAAAGCGGATAAGCAGGAGGGGGCGGCGATGGAGATGGCGAAGAAGGGCCTGCACGCCGCAAAAGCAGCGGAGGGAGCCGCGCCGGACGCCTTATCCCGCGAAGGCTGGACCCCTGACGAGGCAGCCCGGCTGCAGCGCGTGTCCTCATCGTTCAATTCGCTGTAGGGCGGAGGCTCGTACCCCGCCGGCCGTTGTCCACGGTCACCGCGCGTGCGGCGGGGTACAAGCCCCCGCCCTACAGTCTCACCGCGTAGTGCGGGCAGTAACGCCCGCAAAAGGCACTGGAGGGCCACCATGGCAAACGTACTGGTGTTGCACGGACCGAACCTGAACCTCCTCGGTTTCAGGGAGCCAACCATTTACGGCGACAAGACCCTTGAGGACATCAACAACTCCATCAATGAGGAGGCGGCGCGCCTCGGCCTCAACGTTCGCATCTTCCAAAGCAACCACGAGGGGCACCTCGTAGAGGCGATCCAGCAGGCGCATGGCTGGGCGGATGCCATCATCATCAACCCGGCCGGCTACACCCACACCTCCGTGGTGCTGCGCGACACCATCGCCGCTGTGCGCCTGCCCACCGTCGAAGTGCACCTGAGCAACATCGCTGCCCGCGAGGAATTCCGCCACCGCTCGGTCCTCGCCCCCGCGTGCGTCGGCCAGATCTCGGGCTTCCACTGGCTGAGCTACATTCTGGCCCTGCATGCGGTCAAAGGCTACCTGGAACAGAAATGAGTGCCTCACACGACCAGCGGCTGGCCCGCCTGCGGGAGAGAATGAGTGCCGAAGGCGTTGACGCGTTCGTCGTGACGTCGCCGGCGAACGTGCGGTATCTGAGCGGCTTTGTCGGTGAAGGCTACGTCGTCGTTGGCAAGCGCGACGCGGTGATATCAACCGATGGGCGCTACCGTGTCGAGGCGGGAGAGGTCGCCGACTGCGGCGAAGCCCTCTTCCACACGGGCGGCCACCTGGCGGGAGCGGCCGACGGCGTTCGGAAGTTCGGCGCAGGCGCGGCGGCCTTTGAGTCCGAGCATCTGACCTATCAGGCCTACCAAAGCCTGGCCGGCAAGCTCTCGGGGGTGCCGCTGCACCCGGCGGAGCGCTGGGTGGAAGAACTGCGGGTAGTGAAGGACGAGGGCGAGATCGCCCTGATGCGGGTAGCCTGTGATAAGATCGACGCGGCGCTGGCGGCCTTCCTGCCCGGAGCCGATCCCGGGAAGACCGAGTGCCAACTCGCCCTGGAACTGCAGATGGCAATGGTGGAACTGGAGACCGAGCCGGCCTTCGCCACGATCATGGCCTCGGGTACGTCTTGTGCGCGCCCGCATGCAGTGCCGTGCGCGCGGGTGCTCTGCCAGGCCGAGATGCTGAAGATTGACGCGGGGGCCCGCTGGATGGGCTACTGCTCCGACATCACTCGAACCTATTTCTTCGGCAAGCCGGACGCGAAGTTCCACGAGATCTACAACCTCGTAAAGACCGCCCAGCAAGCCGCGGTGGACGCGGCTCGCCCCGGCCTCACCGGCCGCGAACTCGATGCCGTAGCGCGGGATATCATCGTCGCGGCGGGCTACGGCGACAGCTTTGGCCACGGTCTCGGCCACGGCGTAGGTCTCGAAGTGCACGAGGCCCCGAGGGTTTCGAGCCGCAGCGAGGACATAATGGAGCCGGGGATGATCGTGACGATTGAGCCCGGCATCTACATCGAAGGCTGGGGTGGCGTGCGTATCGAGGACACGGTGCTGATCACCGATGACGGTTGTGAAGCCCTGACGCACGCACCGAAGGGCGATTACTAGGCCCAATCCCGCGTAGCGCGAGCATCCCGCCCGCTCCCGCCGTCAGCGAGACGATTCAGACAAACGATTTCCCCCTGGAAGTCCCACTGTTGAGGCAGTTGCCACGACGGTCGCTATTTGTTATATTGATATAACAAATGCCTTCCTCTGGCCACCAGCGGCCCTTCCCGGCCCCTCCTGGCCACCCTGACCTTCCGAAGAGGTGAGTACCACGAACCCCATCCGCGTGCTTGTCACCGGCGTCTGCGGACGCATGGGCTCTCTGGTCGCCAAGACCATCCATGAAGCCCCCGATATGGAACTCGTCGCTGCCGTAGACCCCGCCGGCGTAGGCCACTCCCTGAGCGAATACGCGCCCGGCCTGCCCGACTTGCCTGTCAGCGGCCATCTTACGGGTGCCATCGAGGACTATGAGCCCGAGGTGCTCGTAGACTTCACCGCCCCCGCAGTGGTCATGAGCAACATCAAGACGGCCCTGACCGCCGGCGTCGCCTGCGTAGTAGGCACCACTGGCTTCAAAGACACTGATCTGCAGGTCGTGCAGAAGCTTTGCGACAGTAGGAACACGCCCGCCATCATCGCCCCCAATTTCTCCCTCGGGGCCGTGCTGATGATGAAGTACGCAGCCAATGCCGGGAAAGTATTCGACTACGCCGAGATCATTGAGTACCACCACGAGATGAAAAAGGACTCGCCCTCCGGTACCGCCGTCAAGACGGCCGAGATGATGGCAGAGGCCCGTGGCACTTCGTTCGAGTCGCCGGCGACAGAGATGGAGCGCGTGCCGGGCTGCCGCGGCGGCGAGATGGACGGCATTCGCATCCATGCCGTGCGCTTGCAGGGCTTCGTAGCCAATCAGGAAGTGATCTTCGGTGGCCAGGGCGAGACGCTGTCCATCCACCACGTCACCACCAGCCGCGAATCATTCATGCCCGGCGTAGTTTTGGCCGTGCGCAAAGTCCGCGAGCAAACCGGCCTGGTCTACGGCCTCGAACACGTCCTGGACCTGTAAGCCTCAGAACGCATGGTAGGCACACTCCGTGTGCCGGAACTTGCGACGAAGCACGCGCACTGAGTCCGGCATACGGAGTATGCCTACCACGCGTCCAATAACACGCCTTTCACGTTTCACGCATCACGATCCCAGGAGCATCAAAATGGCACTCAAAGCTGCAATCGTAGGCGTCGGACCTGTCGGCGACAGGATCTGGCAATGTCTCAAAGAACGCAATTTTCCGCTGGCCGACGTGCCGGTGGTTATGGCCACTCGCGCCCGCACCGAGATCCTCGGCGGCGATGAAGTCGCGGTCAAAGAAGTGGCTGAGGAGTGGTTCGAGGGCGTGGACGTCGTCTTCTTCGCCGGGCGCGAGGGCGCCAAGGGCGCCTCGGTGCAGTGGGGCGAAGTCGCCATGAAGGCCGGGGCCGTCTGCATCGACAACGGCTCGGATTTCCGGCTGTACCCCGACATCCCGCTGGTCGTGCCCGAGGTCAACATGCACCATGTGACCGAAAACACCAAATTCATCGCCAGCCCCAACTGCTCCACGATCCAGATGATGGTCGCCCTCGCCCCGCTACACCGTGCTGCGACCGTCCGCCGCATCGTAGTCTCGACCTACCAGTCCGTATCCGGCTGGGGCGCGGCTGCCCAGGACGAGCTCCGCTCGCAGCTTCCCTGCCTGGTCGACGGTACCGAGGTTATCTGCAACCCGGGCATCTTCAACCGCCCCATCGCCCTCGACTGCCTGCCGCACATCGACGCCTTCCTTGACAATGGCTACACCAAGGAAGAGATGAAGATGCTGCACGAGACGCGCAAGATCCTCGGCAGCGCTGACATCGCGGTCACCGCGACCGCGGTGCGTGTGCCCGTGGAGATCGGCCACTCCGAGGCCATCAACGTCGAGTTCGAGGACCACATGGACGCCACCCTGGCGCAGGAGATACTTGGCGACCCGGTGCAGTCCGAGGGCGTCGTGCTCATCGACGGCCCGACCCAGAACCCCGAGCGGCTCGCATACCTGCAGAGCCAGAACAAGAAGTACAAGCTCTCCGCGGGCAACATGGAAGTCCAGGAGTACCAGTACCCGACCCAGCGTGACATCCTGAGCGATGCGTGGAAGGACATGACGCTCGTAGGTCGTGTGCGCGACGACAACTCCCGCCCCAACACCATCAACCTCTGGTGCGTGGCCGACAACCTCCGCAAGGGCGCGGCGACGAACGTAGTGCAGATCGCCGAGAAGATGATCGAGCGCGGGCTGCTGTAGGGCAACAGCGCTGTCATTCTGAGCCCGGACGTCTGCGTCCGCGGCGAACGAATCCCCGGCGGCTCCTCACCTTGAGGGGCCGCCGTTTTCATTGACTCTGAAGGCGGGGGAGGGGAGCGTGGCGAATATGCGGGAGTCGGCAACTGCCGGCATGGAGGTTTGTGGATGCCTGGAACGATAGCCGTAATCATGGGCGGGGGCCGCGGGACGCGCCTCTATCCGCTGACTCGCGAGCGCGCCAAGCCTGCGGTGCCACTGGCGGGCAAGTACCGCCTCATTGACATCCCCATCAGCAACTGCATCAATTCCGGCCTGCGGCGCATCTCGCTGCTCACCCAGTTTGAGACCGCCTCCCTGCACCGCCACATCCGCACGACCTACAACTTCGACCAGTTCACCGAGGGCTATGTCAACATCCTCGCCGCCGAGCAGACCATGGCCAGCGACTCGTGGTATGAGGGCACTGCCGACGCCGTCCGCCGCAACCTCCGCCACCTGGACCTCTCGGCTGCCGACAACGTCCTGATCCTCTCGGGCGACCAGCTTTACCGCATGGACTTCCGTGAACTCATAGCCCAGCACGAGCAGGATGATTGCGATGCCTCGCTCGCCGTCCTGCCGGTTGCGCGCGAGGATGCCTCCTCTCTCGGCGTCCTGCAGACCACCGGCCGGCGGATCGTGGACTTCGTCGAGAAGCCCAAAGACGAGCCGACCCTCGACCGCCTCGCCCTGCCCAACCCGCGCGACGGTCGTAGCCACCTCGCCTCGATGGGGATCTACGTCTTCAAGCGCGAGGTCCTCATCGATCTTCTTGCCGACCCGGAGAAGTCCGACTTTGGCCGCGAGATCATCCCGCAGGCCATCAAGCAGGGGCACGTCGGCGCCTTCGAGTTCGACGGCTACTGGGAAGACATCGGCACGATCAAGGCCTTCTACGACGCCAACCTGGAGCTCACCAGCCCCAAGTCCCGCTTCAACTTCTTCGACGAGGAGGCCCCCATCTACACTCACCCGCGCAACCTCCCGCCGACGCGGCTGAACCACTGCCACGTCGAGGACACGGTGATGGCGGATGGCTGCATAGTCGACGATGAGTGCGAGATCAGTGGCTCGGTCATCGGCGTGCGCACCCTGGTCGGCGCGGGAACCGTGATCACGAATTCTATCGTGATGGGCCTGGATTACTTCGAGAGCGAGGCGCGGCGGGCGGAACGGCATGCGGACATCCCGATCGGCATCGGCCGGAACTGCCGCCTCAGCGGCGCCCTGATCGACAAAAACTGCCGCATCGGTGACAACGTCGAGATCGACAGTTCGCACTACGACGAGGACATGGAGACCGACCTGTTCGTGGTCCGCGACGGCATAGTGATCATCCCTCGCGCCACCACGATCCCCTCGGGCACCGTGATCTGAGAGATCCCTTCGCGTGGCAGACATGCTCCGCATGCCGGGATCATGTTCAGTGAATCGTGTGGGAGGGGTCACTGACCCCGTCAAACAAACGAGCGCAGCCTCGGCCTTAGCCGTCGCTGCGCTCGAAATCATCTCTGAGATGGTCCCTAGATATGGTGGCCGTCGCCGCCGCCGAGCCTCGGGAGACTACCCCTGGCCCGATGCTGCCAAGCAGCACCCCGAGCCCCACGCCCACGAGTACCAGCGCAAACATCGGCACCGGCGTCTTGATAGGGATGAAGCACGTGCCCTCCGGCGTCACCTCAACCACACCCACCGGCCGCGCCATCACACCACCGCCGCCCCCGCCTCCCCCTTCATTCCCGCCCTCGCCGTCGCCCTCGGTCTTGTGCTTTCCCTGCCCAATGGCAAAACCCATGCCCGTGCGAACCTCGGCCACGGGTATCACCATTCGGTCGCCCATCGTCTGCGGCTCGCCAAACACCCGCTCGACCGTCGCCGCGTCCTTGAGCGCCCCGAGCTTTTCCAGCATCGTGCTCTCGACTTCCAGTTGTGCCACTGCAGTCACCTCGCATCGTTCCCCTCGATACGAAGACGCCGCCAGATGGGAGGTGGTTCGAGCGGTCGATACTTTGGGATGGGGGGCACTGCTACCCCCCCGGATGCCGCCCCACCGGTATGTCAATCCGCTCCTCGCCCTGCTTGAGCAGCGCCTCCGGGTCGCGCCGCACCGCCTCCACTGCGTAATCGAACATCGGCCCGGCCTGCACACAGCGCACGATTGCGTCGCCCACCAGCCGCTGCTGCTGGATCCTCTCCCGCGTCAGGAGCTCGTCCATGCGGTTGAAATCGTAGCTCCGCAGGGGCTTATGGACACGTGTGGGCAGTGGCCGCTGGCAGCCCTCCTCGTCCACGATCGTCGCCTCCGGCAGGTCCCGGAATTCCATGTAGAACAGGTTCTCCTGCTCCTCCACCGCGTGGAAGGTTGTGTTGCAGTTCAGGCTCACACCCATGAAGAGTATCTTCCCATGCCAGTGTGCGAGCTTCGGAAAGGGGCTGGTCGCGCCGCACGGCGTGAGCGAATGCGTGGCCGTCAGCTCGCGAGCGCGCCGCCCCACCGCGCATACCGAGTGCGTGCAATGGTGGCTGCGATACGCGGCATACCGCGTGCGAAAGGTCTCATAGATCCGCCCGACCCAGCAGGGCGTATTCAGCACATCGAATACGGGCTCAGGCTCAGTATTGAGTTGGAATGTGAATCCGGGCATAGCCAGCGTCCCCGTCGGCCCCACGGCCTCCAGCAACGCCTGTATGACGGTCTCCTCGCCCCCCTCCACGAATCCAAACCGGCTGAGGGAGCCATGTGCAAAGACCACATCGCCCTCCCGCAAGCCAAGTTCGAGGAGCCCGTCCAACACCATCTGCTTCGTAACAAGGGTCTTCTGCATCTGCTCATGCCTACCCTGAGTGTTCGCTGATCTCCGCAATAGTCTGACTGCTACGATGCCGCCCTCCCCAGCGCCGAAGGCGCGACAGCCACCCGTGTTGCGTCCCCGAAAAGCCTGCACCCTTTGAGCCGGTGGGTGTCGCGACGTGGGGCACGGTTCGCAAAACACACACCTCAATGCGTAGCAACTGTATTCGCAGTCAAGCAGTTTGTGGCAGTCTTGGCTGCCAGGTTTGGCGCTCTTTGATCATGGTGTTTAGGATTACCAACAGCTTGCGCATGCAGGCTACCATTGCCACTTTGGGCTTCTTGCCCAGCTGCTTGAGGCGCTGGTAGTATGCCCGGATGATTGGATTGTGACGGATCGCCGACACGATGGCCATGTACAGGGCGCTGCGCACGCTGGCTCGTCCGCCCCAGATGATGCGTTGGCCCTGGAACTTGCCACTGTCGCGGTTCAGTGGGGCCAACCCGGCTAACGCCGCGATCTGTTTGTTGTTGACCTGGCCCAACTCCGGCAACTCGGCCAACAGCGTGCGAGAAGTGACGTCGCCGACGCCGGGGACACTGCGCAAAAGCTGGTCTTTCTCGCGCCACAGATCGCTGTGTCGGATCTGATCGTCGAGGTCATCGTCCAGCTGTTTGAGTTCGCTTTTCAGCCACTGAACATGCTTGGCAATCTGCTTGGCGAGCGCTTTGGGAGCCTGCTGCAAGCGGTTCTTTTCCATCGTCAGCATTTCCAGCAACTGGCGTCGACGGGCCATCAGCGCCTGCAGGAGCCGAGTTTGCTCGTCAGGCAAAGCACGCACGGCCGGCCGGTTGCGTTCGGCGAAATCCGCAATGGCCTCGGCATCGAGCTTGTCCGTTTTGGCCAACCGGCCTCGCGAACGAGCATGATCCCGCACCTGGCGCGGGTTGGCCACGACCACATCGAAGCCCGCGGTCGCCAGGGCTGCCGTGGCTGTCATCTGGTATCCGCCGGTGGCTTCCATTACGATCAAAGTGCCGGCTGGCTCGCCCAGCCAGGTGGCCAGTGCATCGAATCCAGCGTCATCGTTGGGGACACGGCAACGGCGCTTTTGGGGTAAAACAGCAACATCAAGGTGCGCTTTGCTGACATCGATACCGACGAACTGCTGATGGGACATGGGCTGATTCCTTTGGCTCTACCTTGCGAAATGCGAGTTATCACGACCTCAAGCAACTGTACGAGTTGCAAAGGACTTCTCGGTCCGCGAGCGGCGACCAAGCTACGCGACGGCATCGGTTACCGGGGTCGGTTACGATCTACCGCTCGCCTCACGCCACGCCCGTCGGAGTGCCGTGAGCGACCCGAAGGTCGGTCCGAGAAACATGTCACCATAGTATCAAAGAACGCTGCTTAAGCAATATACAAGGTCGGTTCATCCCTGAACCGACGCGGGGTGGGAGTGGGTTCGAGACGAACCCACCTACGCGGTGTGCGGTTTGTCGTCCGTGACTTGGGTCACTGCCCCCGACCAACTACGCTATCCTACAACTCCCGGTAATACGTCACCACCGGCAATTCCCCCCCAAACCCCACCGCCTCATACGCCCGCCGCGCCGGAGCATGGGCGTCATCCAGCCCCGTCGTCACCCGAACATACTCCGCCCCTCGCGCCCGCAGCTCCTCAAACACGCGCTCATACTGCTTCCGCGCCAGACCCCGCCCCTGCAACTCCGGATGCACCGCGTTATTGCTGATCTCGCCCAGCCCCTTGGCCTTGTCGATGAAGAAGTACGTGACGAAAGCTGCCACTCGTCCCCCGACCTCGGTCACGAGCATACATCCGGGGTACTGCTCAAACACCTGCCGCACGTCGTTCATCTTCCGCTGTTCCCAGCTGCTGTGCAGCCGCCCAAACAGTTCATCCCCCAGCCGCCTGCGGAACTCCTCAAACACCGGCTGCCACGCCACCCGCGCGATCTCACATACCTCGTCCATGTCCTCGGCCCTTGCAGGCCGGATGATGATCTCTTCTGCCATGTCACTCCCCTACATGCACATGCCGCCGTTGACCGACAGCACATGACCGGTGATGTACCCCGCCTCCTCTGAAGCCAGAAACGCGACCGCTGCCGCGACGTCCTCCGGCGAGCCCATTCGCGGGATCGGGATGCCGGCAATTATCTGCGTCTTGACGTCCTCGGGAATGGCCTGCGTCATCTCGGTGTCAATGAACCCCGGCGCGACGCAGTTGACGGTAATCCCCTTGCGCGCCACTTCCTTGGCCAGCGACTTGCTGAACCCCAGCAGCCCCGCCTTACTCGCCGCATAGTTCGTCTGCCCGAAGTTCCCCTCGAGCCCAACAACGCTCGAAAGGGAGATAATCCTCCCGCTGCCCCGCTCCAGCATGTGCTCCAGCACCGCCTTCGCGCAGTTGAAGGCCCCCGTCAGGTTCACAGCCAGCACCGCATTCCAGTCCTCATGCGTGAGCTTGCGCAGCGTCCGGTCGCGTGTGATCCCCGCGTTGTTCACCAGAATATCAATCTGCCCCAGCCGCTCAATGACCTGCGCCACCATCCCCGCCACTGCTTCAGGCTCGGTCACACTGGCCTCCACCACCATCGCCCGCCGCCCCATCGCCTCGACTTCCCGCGCCACCTGGGCAGCCTCGGCCGCATTATCCCGCCCCTCCTGCGGCACGTAGTTCACGGCCACCTCACACCCGCCCGCCGCCAGTCGCAAAGCAATCGCCCGCCCAAGCCCCCGCGAAGCCCCGGTAACGAGTGCGACCTTACACTCTGTAGCCATGGTAGCCCTCCGGTCTAGTTCCCTCCGAGCTTCTGCCCGCCCAGCGACAGCACCGTCCCCTCAGCCAGTGACGCCGACGCAACCTTTCCACCCCGCACCGATACCGCCCCAAACCGCCCATTGACTACCAGCGCCCCCTGCGGCGTGTCCAGCTTCACCTCAACCGGCTCAAGGCACGATACGAAGTAGTCCGTGCCGCCCACCGTATCCACTGCTACCGCGACCACATTCCCGGCCAGAGCCTCCGGCACCGCCAGGCGCCGCATCCCGCGCACGACCTCCGCTCCCTCTGCCGCTCCTTCAAAGAGCGTCACATACACCGACGGCGCCGCCCCATTCGCCCGCTCCCGCACAAAGTACGGCAGGACCGCGCCCACATCAGAGTTCCGGTAGTCACGCTGCCCCCAGCCATCCCCGACCATGGAGCGTTCGCCCTCTTCATTCTGCCACAGCGCCCGGAAGTTCGTCTTGTCGAGCTTCCACGTCACCTGCCACTTTTCACCAGCCGACGAGGCCCGCACCTGCTCCAGGTCCAGCCCCTCGACCTTGCCCACTGCCTCCAACTGCGGCGTCGCCAGTTCATACTGGTTGCTGATCCCGTGGAACACGTACTGATGCTTCTTGCCGCCCTGTACGCGGAAGATGTCCAGCACATACTGCCGCCCCGGCTCATACTCCACTTGCGCCACCGTCCGCCGGTACAGCGTCGCCGCCGCATAGGCCTGCGACTCCGCCTCCATGACCTTCACAGCCCCGTTGGGCGCAAAGAACGCGAACTTCCCGCCGCGCCCCTTCGTGATTTGCTCTGCCCCGTCCACCATCACGGTATTATGCGCGAACGTTCGGCGTGACATCTTGCTCATCGGGTGGTCCCACAGGTACCCGAGGTCGCTCAGTAGCTCCTTGCCATTCTGCCAGTAGTAGAGCCCCAGGCTGTCATCGTGGTGGTGCCCGCCCCAGTCGCTCGCGCTGAGCACCAGGCAGCTATCCCGCCCGGTCTCGCCACTGCGCAGGTACCCGAACTGCAGCACCGGGAAGGCGATATCCGGCAGCGTCAGTGGCGGGGTGACCTTCTCCTCCAGCCCCGGAGGCCGCGAGTAGATCGCGGTGTGGATGTCCCCTCCGGTCAGCTTCGGCCCCGCGAACTCCTTGAGCAGCGCCACATACTGCTCATTCTCCGGGTAGTTGTCCGCCATGATCTCGGTGAAATGCGCCCCGAGACTGGACGTGGCATGCCCGTCCGCCAGCGGCGGGTAGTTCAGGTTCCCCTGCAGCCCGTTGAACATTGCCTCCCACACCCGCTTGTACGGCGTGTCATGGTACAGGTCCAGATTATCAATCCGCTTGCCCACCGCATCCTTGTACCCCGGCGGGTCGCTATAGCCCCGGAACGCCTGCCCCAGCGCCTCAATCCCACTCAGCGTCATCGTCGCATAGCTGTAGGACTCCGACGTCCCGCCATCCTTCAGGAACCACCCGTCCACCGTCTCCATGAAGTTGTTCAGCCCAAACCGCACCATCTCCGGGTGTCCCAGCACCATCCCCGCCAGCGCCACCGCCGTCGCGTTCCCTACCGACTTGTTATTGACCGCCTTGTCGGCTACGAGTAGTACCGTACTCTCCAGCAGCAGGTCCTTCTCGATCTTCAGTCTCTCCGCGTCCGTCATGACCGCCGCCCCGCTCTCCGGCTTCAGGCACACGAAGCTGTATGCCTCGAGCATCGACCGCACGAAGCCCGCCTCCATGCCCGTCCCGGTCGCGCGTCCGCCTTGCCAGTACCCGCTGTGCAGCTTCTTGTCCGGCCCCTTGGGCGTCGGGGTGATCTCGTTCTCTGGCAGCGCATTGATGTTCAGCGCCGCCACATGCGGGTCCATATCGGCATACTCGCCGTAGCCCACGTGCACGAGCCAGTTCGGGTAGACCTCGGCGAACCGCAGCAGCAACTGCTTTGCGCCCTGCGCATAGTCCACCTTGCCGGTCAGGGCATAGGCCTCCGCCAGCGCCCGGCAGGCATTGGCCGCTACTGCCACCTTCCTCGCTCGTATGTTGGCGGTGAAACTCGGCCGTAGCTGAAAGCCGAAGCAATCGAAAGCCGGGCCGCCATAGAAGCTCAGCTTCTGGCCGCTCTTGGTTGTGAAGACCATATCCTCAGGGTACTTCTCGTTCGGGAATACCGTCTTGCACACCTGGCAGGTCATCTCGTCTGGCGTGTTGGCATTCCACGTATACTGCCCGTGAGGGTGAGCCGGCTTCTTCAGGTCCCGGCAGGCAGGACAGGGGGTGAAGAGCGTATCCCCCGGCGTCTCCACCGGGATCATCTTCGCGATCCACTCCGGCGTGAGCTTGCTTAGCCAGTTGTCGGCGGTCTTCTGCAGCCCGGCCGCATAGCCCCGAGCCCACTCATAGCGCCGTATGTTCTCCCGCGCGCGCTCCACATCCGCCGGCTTGATCGTGCTCGCCGGATGCACCACCGTCGCCCGGTATTTCTGCCAGGCCGACCAGTCCAGAAGCGGCTCATCCGCCGCCGTGCGCTGCGCTTCGGCCCCGCCCAGCGCCGCTGTGAGCAGCAGCATAACGATCACCCATGTCCTAATCATCGTAGCTCCAATCATGAATCTCTCTTCGGCAACTTCCGGCACGAGACCTCTGCCGCAGGCCGTCGCTGACTTCAGCTCGCACGAGCGGCTTCCCTCCCGCTGCAATACTATCCGCCGTCGTACGAGCGGCTTCCCTCCCGCTCCAGCATTCCCCGTCGTACGAGCGGCTCGCAGCCGCGAGATTTCGCCACTGGAGCCCGGCTTCCAGCCGGGCGGGGATCGCTCGGACGCGCGTTACCCTGATGCCTCTGGCGACGTGCGCCGCATCAAATCCCATTCACTCTCAACCCCGCGCAGGTCCTACACGTTCCCCCTCGAATACCCTCCCATGCCCCGCCTCATCGCTGCCTTGCGAACCTTCTGGACCCGCGCCCGCTGGTCCGCCGCCCCCCGCCCGTCGCTTCGGCAGCTTCTGGCCCTCCTCGCCTTCTCCGCCCTCCTCTGCCTGCCGAATCTGCGGCTCCTCGCCCGCCCGTACGTCATAACGGAATTGAGCGCCTATGACGACTACTGGCTCCTCAAGGGCCTCGACGCCGGCCACTCCCTCTCCGACGCCGTTGGTTGGTTCCATGGCGACTGGCCCGAGCACAACAGGTTCTACCGCCCACTGGCCGCGGTGTCCCTCTGGCTTGATTACCTGCTCTATGGCTGGAACCCCTACCCCTATCGCGTAACGAATCTGATCCTGTACGCGCTCACGGCCGTTGTGCTCGGCCTCTTCGTCAGCGTCTTCACCCGCCGCCGCGACTTTGCCGTCGCCTCGGTGGCGATTCTCTGCCTCTACCCTCAGAGCGGTTCCCAGGCCGTGATCGTTACCTTCAATCCCCGCGGGGACCTCTTGTGCGGGCTCTTCTACCTCGCCGCCCTGTACTGCGCGGTCCGTCACGCCCGGTACCGGGAGGTCCGCTACATAGCCTGGTTCGCCCTCTGTCTCGCGCTGGCCTTGCTGAGCAAGGAAATGGCCCTGTCGCTGCCGCTGGTGGCGACCGTCACGCTCCTGCTAACCCCGCGCCTGCCCTTGCGCCGCGCCCTGCGTCCTGTAGCTGTGCTCCTGGCCGCGTCCGTTGTTGTTGGCCTGTGTTGGTATCTGGCCTACCGCCATGCGGTTCCCGCCCGTTTCGCCAGCGGCTCACCACAGATAATCGCTTCCACGTGGCTGATGTGTGCCGGCACGATGCTGGAAGACCTGACGGTGCTGGGCCTGTGGGTCAGGTCGGCGCCATACTGGGCCGACTTCATCTCCTGCTACGTACCCACATCCCTGCTCCGCCTTGGGGTCTGGATTGCAGCCCTCGTCTTCATTGCCCGGCGCCAGTGGCGCTTCGTCGCCTACTTCCTGCTTTGGGGCATCCTCACCTGGCTTCCGTTGATAACCACCCACACCCAGGCCCCCCACTATGCCTACCTGCCCCAACTCAACCGTGCCATAGTCGCCGGGCCTTTCGCGGTGATGCTCATCGAAGCCTCCCGTCAGAAGTGGGAGACCAACCGCAACAAAAAAAGCGCCGAAATATCGGCGCCTCAACCCCCAAAACCCGGATAGGCCAGATCTCAAGCACGGCCCTCCATCTTCCGGTCTTCAGTCCCCATGCTATTGGCTATTCGCTGTTCGCTGCCGTTCCCCGCGTCACACCGCCTCCCGCTCCTCATCATCTTCCGTCTTCTGCTTGGCGTTCCCGCCTGCTACTCTTCGCCGTGCCACGTACTGGTAAGCCGCATGCGCCGCCAGCGTCGCGTCGCCCACAGCCGTACTGATCTGCCGCAGCGGCGTTACCCGGATGTCTCCGCACGCGAAGATGCCCGGCTGGTTGGTCTGCATCTGGCTGTCCGTGATCACAAATCCGTCCTCCATCTGCAGAAGCCCCTCCAGCCACTCTGTCTTGGCGATGTGGCCGATGGCGACGAAGACGCCATCCACGGGCAACTCGCTGACTTCATCGGTCTTCACGTTGCGCAGTTGCAGCCCGTCCAGCTCGGCGTTGCCGCTGATCTTCTCCACGACCGAATTCCAGACGAACTCGATGTTGGGGGAAGCGAAGGCCTTGTCCTGCATGTACTTCTCAGCCCGCAGTTCATCACGCCTGTGGATCAGGTATACTTTTTCCGCCAGGTTGGAGAGGTACAGCGCCTCGTCCAGGGCCGCGTTGCCGCCGCCGATGACCGCTACGGTCCGGTTGCGGTAGAAGAACCCATCGCACGTGGCACAGTATGAGACGCCCTTACCACGGTAATCAAGCTCGCCGGGGACCATCAGGCTCCGGGGATAGGCGCCTGTCGCGATGATCACCGTGTAGGTCAGCACCGAGAAGTCCGCGCCGTCGCTGACGCGCCAGAGCCCCTCTTCGGGCGTGAGAGTCCGCGCCGTGGCGGTGATGATATCGACCTCAATCTCCAGTGCCTGCTGCTTGACCCGTTCGGCCAGTTCCACGCCAGTAATCCCGCCGGGGAAGCCTGGGTAGTTTTCAACCAGCGACGCCATTGCGGTATTGCCTCCGCCGCCGCCGAGGCTGTCAACGATCGCCACGTCGAGGCTGTAGCGCTTGGCATAGATCCCGGCAGTGCAACCGGCGACCCCACCCCCGATAATCAGGCAATCTCGGACTTCTTCACTCATCAGAACGACGCCTCCTGGCGACCGGACCGTGCGGCGGGTAGGGCCTCACCTGGCAGTAGCGCGGGCGTATCGCCCACGCCGGACGGTTGGCCCGCTGCAACGTGGCATCTATGCGGCGGGCCCTCGGATATTACCACACTGGACCAACGCGGGCAACCGCACAGAAGAAGTGTGCAGACAGGGAGGAATCGCTGGCCCCGATGGCCAACCCTTCCAGTGAGAGTGGGCGAATTCAGCTTGGACGGAGTCTGCATGTTCAGCATGATGTTCTGGAAGAAAACCCTGGTTGCTCTGATCTGCATGCCCGTGCTGCTGCTGGTACTCTACTACGGCGGCTGGTGGCTGCTCCTGCCAATCATGGCCATCGCCCTCGTCGGCATGGGCGAGTATTACTCGGCCACTTACCGCAAGAACCACCGCCCTGCAGTCGGTCTGGGCTTCATGACCGGTATTCTGATACTTTTTGTGACGCAGTTCGCCCCGCCAGAGTTGCGTGAAGGTTCGCTTCTGGGCCTCATAATCGTTATGGTGGGCGCCACGCTGGTCCTGCAGTTTGGCAACCGGCCAGACCAGTCGGCGGTCGACAACTCCGCCATCACGGCCTTTGGCGTCATCTACGTGCCGCTGATGCTCTCCTTCCTGCTGCGCCTGCGGCAGATCGACCTTCCCGCAGCCCTCAACTACCCCGGCGCCTTGCCTTTCTGGCACAACACCGGCGCGGCCCTGCTGGTGGTGGTGCCTGTCTGGATGTGTGACAGCGTCGCGATGGCGGTCGGGAGCGCCTGGGGGCGAACCAAGCTTGCTCCGACCATCAGCCCCAATAAGTCGGTTGAAGGCGCCGTGGCAGGCTTTGTCGCCGCCATCGTCGGCGCGATAATCATCGGCGTCACGGTGGGCATGCCGTGGTATCTGGCAGCCGTGCTCGGGGCCTTCGAGGGCATCGTGGGGCCCCTGGGGGACCTCGGCAAGTCAGTCCTCAAGCGCGACCTGGGCATCAAAGACTTCGGCAACCTCTTCGGCCCTCACGGCGGCGTGCTGGACCGCTTCGACGCCATAATGTTCAGCCTGCCGCTGGCCTACCTGTACCTGTGGGTATTCTTCATCCCCCACGGCGCCGGCGTGCCGTGTCTGTAGGGCGTTTGTACCGTAGGCCATTTCTGCTACAGGCGTAGCGACGTCCGCGTCGCGGGGGGCTCGACTTCGCCGCAACCCGTGCGGGGCGAGACGCCCGCCTTACGCGATGCATGGTGGGTACGTACCGC
>JBDKRC010000254.1:0-27828 GCA_039683575.1 Armatimonadia bacterium
GGAGGACGTTGGTGGCTTAGCCGGTTGCGGTGGTATAGTCGGCCACATATGCCTGCGTGATCGCACCGGCAGCATACTCCGCGGCGGCATGGACCCGGCCGGCAAGGTCTACGGCGGCGAGGAGCAGGGCGTTGTCGAGGGCCGGGCGGAGGCTCTCGGGCGCGAACTCGCGAACCCACTTGAGGGCGACGTACTTGACGGCATCAAGGGTAGGGCTGTGTCCCGACGGCAGCCCCTGAGTGTTGAGATAACGCAGCCATGCCGCGACCTGGGCGGCAGCACTGGTGGGGGCGGTGGTTCCGAGGGCCGCGCCTACAGCGGCGCTGGCGGCAGCGCGCATCAGATAGCGGGTGTCATCCTGGATTCCGGCAGAGACCTTCGGAAGGGCACGTGAGATGGCCTCCAGGGCAGCCTTCAGGCGGGCCTGGAGTTCCGGACCCAGAGCAGGCCCATCGTGGATGTAAAGGTGCGACAGCAGCGGGGCCAGGTAGAGCATTGCTGTGTCTGAAGGCGTGACGCCAACCTGCCACGGGAACTGTCCCTGCTGAGCCCCCGTGGTAACCTGGAGATCCAGAAGCTTGCCAAGCATGATGCGCGCCTGATCCAGATCCTGGCCGGTCTCGAAACAGGCGACAATATAGGCGCCGGTGCTCTCCGCAAGGTTCGGGGCGCCAGTAGCGTCTGCGATGAGACCAGAGGCGTCGAGGTGGGCGCGACCGTACGCCATGACGGCGTCGACAGCGGGGCGGTCGGCATCGCGGAGGGCGAACGCCGGGATTGCCGAAAGCAGCAGGGCCAGGGACAGGCAACGAAGCAGAGGCATGTTTTCACCTGGGGGAAGGGCAGAATCGTGAGAAGCTATGAGCCCGTGGCTGACAGCTTCACAGACATGATTATACACCAGCTTCCTGACTTGCGAAGCGGCTTTCGGTATTTGGACAACCCAACGGGCAGTTAGTTCGTCAGAAGGTATGTGAGACCTGCCCCGCAGGTGGGAACCGGGCGGGAATCAGTTGAAAAGCGGACCCGGATTTGGTACAATAAGGCTCAGACGAGAACAACCCTGCGTTGTGCGTTACATGCCGAAAGTTTCTGGCCAACACCCGCATCTGGGGAACCTGGCTTCACCGGCAGCGTGAAGGCCTTTCTCGGTCCCTTGCGGACCTTTTGAGGCGAACATCAAACCGGTGGGAGGGTACCCACCTTGATGATGGGTCCGAAACTGCTAGGATGGACGGCTCCTGTGGGGCCCTCGTCGCTTGTAGGCGGTCACCAGCCGCACCCGAGGCGCTAAGGCGCGGCGGGATGCGTGGAGGTGGCCGTTTTTGTTTGTCAGGATAGGGGAGAGGGTGCCGGCAGGAGACGGGGCGAAAGGTAGTTCCATGGGTAGTACCGCAAATCTGTTTGGGCAGCCTGATCTGCAGAGCATGCCGCTGGCGGCGCGGATGCGGCCGCGGACTCTGGATGAGTTCGTGGGGCAGGAGCATTTGCTGGGGCCGGAAGCGCTGCTGCGGAAGGCCATAGAGAGCGATGCGCCGCCCTCGATGATCCTGTACGGCCCGGCAGGGTGTGGCAAGAGCACCCTGGCGATGATCATCGCCGGCATGACCAAGCACCATTTCGAGCCGCTGTCGGCGGTGGCGGCAGGTGTTAACGAGATCAAGGCCGTGGCCAAGGCGGCGCGGGAGCGGCGGGAGCTTCACGGCCGGCGGACCATAGTCTTCATTGATGAGATCCATCGGCTCAACAAGAGCCAGCAGGACTACCTGTTGCCCCATGTGGAGCAGGGCGTCTTCACGTTCATTGGCGCAACGACTGAGAACCCCTTTTTCAGCCTGACCACGCCACTTCGGTCCCGGTGCAGGTTGTATGCACTGGAGCCGCTCACCGCCGAGCAGGTGCAGGGCCTGCTTGAGCGGGCGCTTGCGGACGAGGAGCGTGGGTTGGGGAAGATGGCGGTGGTCGTGGCAGAGGAAGCGTTGCGGCATCTGGCGGAGGGGGCGAATGGCGACGTGCGGACGGCATTGGGAGCGCTGGAGCTTGCCGTGCTGACGGCGCAGGAGGATGAGCAGGGAGTACGGCGGGTGACGCTGGAGGCGGCGCAGGAAGCCCTGCAGCGCCCGGTTCTGAAGTATGACCGGGCCGGAGATGAGCACTACGATACCATCTCGGCATTCATTAAGTCCATGAGGGGCTCAGACCCTGACGCGGCAGTCTACTGGCTGGCCAAGATGCTGGAGTCGGGGGAAGACCCCCGATTCATTGCCCGGCGGATCGTGATCCAGGCCGCGGAGGATGTGGGGCTGGCGGACCCGACAGCGCTGCGAGTTGCTATCGCCGCCGCCGATGCTGTAGAATACGTTGGGTTGCCCGAGGCGCAGATACCGCTGGCCATGGCCACTATCCACCTGGCGACGGCGCCCAAAAGCAATTCGGCTTACCTGGCGATTGCGAAGGCACGGGAGGACGTGGCCAAGGAAGGCTCGGCAAAGGTACCTGAGCATCTTAGCAACGCGCCGGCAGTTGGGAAGAAGAAGGAAGCGTACAAGTACCCGCACGACTATCCTGGCGGCTGGGTGGGGCAGGAGTATCTGCCGCCGGGGTTGAGCGGGAAGAAGTATTACGTGCCCAAAGACAACCCGCGGGAGCGGCGGATCGCAGAGTATCTGGAGGGGCTGCGGGAACAGGACGATTAGGCTGGCGAGCTGGCGGGGCGGGGGTGAGGGGCCAGACGCCCGTCCCAACACCGATCGGTTAGGGGAACGAATGTGAAGACCAAGAAGACACCGCTGGGTAGTGAAGGGGCCTTATTTGCGCTGTACGGGGAGTTGGACGCATTTACAGGCCCGCCGCTGCGCGAGGAGTTGGGGGAGGCGGTGGAGCAGGGGGCCCGGTTTCTGGTCCTGGACATGTCTCAGGTCGAGTATATGGACAGCGTTGGACTGGGGATCATTGTGGGGGCGGTTAAGCGGACGCGGGAGCAACAGGGGAATCTGGCGGTGGTAGGCCCGCAGGCTAATGTGCTGCGGGTTTTCGAGGTCTCTGGGACCAAGGACCTGCTCAATGTGGTGAGAACGCTGGAGGAGGCGAAGGGGCGGCTGAAGGGCCTGCAGATCGATGACGTGGAGGGTCAGTGAAATGAGCTCCCTCGAGCGTGATACCGTTGAAATGAGAATCCCATGCGAGCCGCGGTTCTTGTCCGTGGTGCGGCTTGCAGTGTCGGGCGCGGCGGCGCGGGCAGGACTTGGCATCAGCGAGGTGGATGATCTGAAAGTAGCCACCTCGGAGGCCTGCACCAACGTCATCGAGCACGCGTATCCTGAAGGCAGCGCCGCGTGTGGCCCAATTGGCATCCGCATGGTCGTCCGGGAGGGGGAGCTGCGAGTGGAGGTTGAGGATCAGGGGGTGGGCTTCGACCCCAAGCGTCTACCCAAGGTGGAGCCGGAGGAACGGGTGATGGAGGAAGGGGGCCTCGGGATCTACCTGATGCACAACCTCATGGACGAGGTGAAGATCGAGAGTGCCCCTGGTAGCGGCACGAAGGTTGTGCTGGTCAAGCGGGCGGCGAGGTGACCGGAGTGCAATCTCGGTGGGAGGGCATGAGCACTGGCGATCTGTTCGCCGAGCTGCGGGAGACGAATGACCCGCGGCTACGGGACTTTCTGATCGAGCGCCATGAGGGGCTGGTGCGGCACGTCGCGCGACATTATCTGAACTCCGGCGAGTCCTTTGATGATATAGTTAGTGTAGGTCACCTGGGGCTGGTCAACGCGGTCGACCGCTTTGACCCGGAGCGGGGGACCAAATTCGCCACTTTTGCCGTACCCACCATCAAGGGTGAGATTAGGCGCTATTTCCGAGACAGGACATGGGGCTTGCGGGTGCCGCGGCGCATCCAGGAGCTGTCCATGAAGGCACGCCAAGCCCTGGAAGACTTGACGCAGCGCTGCGGGCGGTCACCCACATACGCGGAATTGGCTGAGCAACTTGGGGTGTCTGAAGAGGAAGCTATCGAGGCGATTGAGGTCGGGCGGCAGTATGAGCTGCTGAGCATCGATGCCACGGGCCAGGATGAGGATGGCGAGGGCGGTCAGAGCGCCGCGGACCGGCATGGCGGCATGGATGAGGACCTCGAGAGCCTGGGGCAGCGTGCGGAGGTGGCGTGGGGGCTCAAGCAGTTGCCACCCCGGCAGAGACTGATCCTGGTGATGAGGTTCGACCTGGACATGTCGCAGCAGGATGTGGGGGAGAGGCTGGGGATATCGCAGATGCACGTATCGCGGCTCCAGCAGAAGGCGTTGCTGCGGCTTAAGCAGATCATGCAGAGGGATTAGCAAAGCTGGGGGGCCGGGTGGACCACGATCCAGGCTAGGCCAGGCAGAGCCGGGCTTCCCACTTGAACATGATGGCGGGATCCATGACTACACGTATCTGGTGGCAGGCTGTCGGTGCGATCGTTGTAGGGCTATGTATCACGCTGGTCCTGCGTTGGGTGTTCATCAACAACCTGACCGTCTTCACGCTGTTTGCACTCGGCTGGCTGGTAGCCTGGGTCATGGATCCGCTGCTGGATGCCATGGAACGGCGGCGTATGCCACGTGTCGTGGCAGTGTGGATGGTGACGCTGGGCTTCCTGGTCATCATCGCCGTTACCGGGATACTGATCGTGCCCCTGGTGGTGGCGCAGGTTCAGGACGCGGCGGCGAACTGGCGCGAATACTCCGCCACCGGCGAGAGGACGTATCAGGTCTGGCGGCAGCACATAGAGGCCTATGCGCAGCATAGGCTGCCCAATGTGGATGTCACGGGTTTCTTTGATGCGAAGGTAACGGAGCTTACGACGTGGCTGGGCGCTCACGTGCCGACAATGCTGCAGTGGGTGAGCCAGGGGCTCTTGGCCTCGGTGGGAGTAGTGGGCGCAGCGGCCTTCCTGCTGATCATCAGCTTCCATTTCATGAATGTCATCGACCCGCTGCGCAGAAGCATCAAAGCGATGCTGCCGCCCTCGGCCGACCGTGAGATGGAGCAGGTGGGCACGCAGATCAACCGGATGCTGGGGCAGTATCTGCGCGGCATCATACTGGTCAGCGTCATGGCCGGCCTCAGCGCAACTTTGCTGCTCTCCATCATAGGCTTCCTGTTCCATACGAAGTACGCGCTGATTATTGGGATCATAACCGGCGTGACGTACGTAATTCCGTATCTGGGCCCCCTGATTAGCGCCCTCAGCGCCGGGTTCTTCGGGTATGTAACCAGCTCAGGCGTGTCGCCCTGGCTTCCCTGCCTGGCATCAATCGGCGCCATGTACGCTGTCAACCAGGTCTTCGATAACGCGGTGACGCCGCGCGTGGTGGGGCAGAAGGTCGGTCTGCATCCGCTGGTGATCCTGTTCGCGGCCATGGCGGGGTTCTCGTTGTTCGGCATACCCGGTATGATCATTGCCACACCGGCGGCGGCGAGCATCAAGATCCTGATGGCGCGTTGGCTGCCAATCAAGGGCATGGATTTCGCGGCGCCGTGCACGAAACGGAAGCTTGAGATTGACCTCCCGGCCTCGATCAACCTGGTCGGGCGAAGCGTAGTGAAGTTGGGGAAGGACATCGAGGGCGTTTTGCGGCACTCGGAGGAGATTGAGCAGCCGCCCGACCAGGAGAAGCTGCCGCTGGAGGGTGTGGAAGAAGACAGAGACGTGCCTGAGGTTCGTGCGGAGGACGAGTAGTGTTTTCTGAGCCGTCGCGCCATTTCCGGTATCTTTTGGGGGCCCAGTGGGCCCCGTCACATTCTGGTTTGCATGCCAAGGAATAGGGGTTAGTCGCCGATATGCCTACGACGCATGAGATCCGACAGCTTTTCCTGGGATTCTTTGAGGAACGCGGGCACCTGGTGCGACCCAGCGCGCCGCTGGTGTTGCCCGATGATGCCACCAGCCTTTTCACCAGCGCCGGGATGCAGCCGTATATGGCCGCGTACCGCGGCGAAGAGGCGCCTCCGGCACCGCGGGTTACGAGCATCCAGAAGTGTAACCGCACCAATGACCTCGAGGGTGTGGGCGTCCACAACCGCTATGCCACGTTCTTCGAGATGCTCGGTAATTTCTCGTTCGGCGACTATTTCAAAGAGGGCGCCATCGACTTTGCGTGGGAGTTCTTCCATGACGTGCTGAAGCTGCCCACGGAGCGGCTTTGGTTCACGGTCTACACGGATGACGACGAGACCGAGGAAATCTGGCACAAGCGTATCGGCATCCCCCGCGGGAGGATCATGCGTTTCGGCCGGAGCGACAACTGGTGGCCGAAGGCGCAGTGGGAGGGGCCGTGCGGGCCTTGCACCGAAATTCACATAGATCTCGGAGAGCATTTGTCCTGCGAGCGTGATGACTGTCGGGTTAACTGCGAGTGCGACCGCTACCTTGAACTGTGGAACCTCGTGTTCCAGATGTACACCGAGGCGCCGGACGGTGCGCTGACGCCGCTGCCGCGGGCGGGTGTGGATACAGGCATGGGCCTCGAGCGGCTGGCGATGGTGCTGCAGGAGAAGAACTACGTCACCGAGACGACCGAGTTGTTCCAGATCTGCACCGCGATCGCGGACGCGATCGGCAAGCAGCGAGGCAGGGCGCTGAAGTATGGTGAGGACGCCGAGGCTGACTTGGCGCTGCGGATCATAACCGACCACCTGCGCGCCTCAGCCTTCATCATGGCGGATGGCACCGTGCCGAGCAGCGAGGGAGCGGGATATGTGCTGCGGCGGTTCATCCGGCGCGCCTACCGCTTTGGGCGGCAGGTTGGGGCGACGAAGCCCTTCTTGCACGAGGCGATCCCAGCGGTGGCCACAGCCATGGAGGCGGCCTACCCCGAACTGCGCGAGAAGTCGGAGTTCGCGGTCAGCCTTATGCGGAGCGAAGAGGAACGGTTTGCCTCGACGCTGGAGCAGGGGATGGGACTGTTCGAGGAGATTGTGGACGGGCTGCAGGGCAAGGTAATTCCCGGCGAGCGCGCGTTCACGCTGTACGACACCTACGGCTTCCCGCTGGAGCTGACCATGGAGTTGGCCGCGGAGCGAGGGCTGGAGGTCGATGATCAGGCGTTCACGGCGGCCATGGAGGAGCAGCGGGTGCGGTCACGTGGTACGGCCGTCGGGCTGGCCGGGGCGCGTGATATGGAGTTGGGCGCAAACCTGCCCCCGACGGAGTTCCTCGGCTATGAGACCGCGGCGGCAGAGGTGGAAGCACTGGTCTTTGTGAGCGGCGGAAAGCTCGTGGACGGGCTGACGGAGGGTGAAGAGGGCGGCGTGGTACTCGACCAGACGCCATTCTACGCCGAGCGCGGCGGGCAGCTCGGCGACGAAGGTCAGATCATCTTCACCGAGGGGCAGTTCGAGGTCACTAAGACCGTCGCGCTGGGTGACACGGTAGTACACTACGGGACGATGACGAGCGGCTTCACCAAGCCGGAACGCGTCATCGCGGAGGTGGAGCCGACGCGGCGGCGGTCAATCTGCGCGAACCACACGGCCACGCATCTGCTGCACGAGGCCCTGCGGCAGGCCCTGGGCACGCATGTGGACCAGGCGGGCTCGCTGGTCGCGCCGGACAGGCTGCGGTTTGACTTCACCCACCACGAAGCAGTGGGCCATGACGTCCTCAGTCGGGTTGAAGATCAGGTGAACGAGTGGGTGCTGGCCGACCTGCCGGTGCATACCGCGCTGATGAACTTCAATGAGGCGCGCGAGGCAGGAGCGCGGGCACTTTTCACCGAGAAGTATGGCGACGTCGTGCGGACGGTAAAGGTCCAGGACGTGAGCATGGAGCTGTGCGGCGGCACGCACTGCGGCAGCACCGGCCAGATCGGCTCGATCCGGATCGTGTCCGAAAGCAGCATTGCTGCGGGCGTACGGCGCATTGAAGCCGTGACCGGGCTTGTGGCGGTGCAGCATGCGAGGCACCAGGAAGAGCAGCTTCAGGCCGTGGCCAAAACGCTGAGTTGCACTGTGGATGAGGTGCCCTATCGTGTGGCGGGCCTGCAGATGCGCGTCAGCGAGCTTCAGCATGAACTGAAGCAGGCGCGGCAGGGCCGGGCGGCGGTGGATGTGGACGCGCTTGTAGGGACGGCGGCGCAGGTTGGGGAGATCAAGGTGGTGGGGCAGGAAGTGCCGCAGGTGGATGCCGACACGCTTAGCGGGCTTGTTGACCAGGTGGCCGAGAAGCTTGGGGAGGGTGTCGTGGTGCTGGCCACGGTCGAGGATGAGAAGGTCGTGTTCATCGCCAAGGCGAGTGACGGAGCGGTCGCCGCAGGAGCGCATGCGGGCAACCTGGTGAAGCAATTGGCGACGGCGTGCGGCGGTGGGGGCGGCGGGCGGCCGCAGTTTGCGCGGGCGGGCGGTAAGGACGCCACGAAGCTGGCGGAGTCTCTGGGTACGGTGGCGGAGATCGTGAAGGCGCAAGTCGGAGCCTGAGAGCGCGAATTGCCAGTTGGTGAGTAATGCGGTATATGGGTGTTGATCTGGGCAGCAAACGCATCCGGATCGCGCTTTCTGATCCCGGTGGAACCTTCGCCTCGCCTTTGACTGTGGTGGCACGCAAGGGAGGGCGGCAGGACCTGCAGGAAGTGGCTGACCTGGCGAAAGACTACCAGGCCGACCTGATCGTGGTAGGGCTGCCGCTGAACCTCAAGGGGGAGAGTTCGGTGGCGGCGGAGAATATGGCGCGGGAGATCGCACAGCTTCGGGAGCTCTCGCGGGTGCCGGTGGAGACCTATGACGAGCGGTTGACATCGGCGGCGGCGGCGAAGGTGTTGATCGGCGGGGGAATGAAGCGTGAGCAGCGGAAAGATAACATTGATAAGGTAGCTGCGGCGATGTTGCTGCAGTCGTACCTGGATCGCATAAGGCTCAAGAATGCGGCGGAGCAACAAGAACAGTAAACGGTACGTCAACCCCACGAGCATCGCGGTAGTGGTGGCAACGGCAGTTGGATTGGTGTTGCTGGGGATAGTGGCGATCTACAACGCAGAGCTGCGGCCTGTTAGCCGGGACACCAGCACGAAGCTGGTGGAGATCCCGCGAATGGGCGTGCGGCAGGTGGCCAGGCGCCTCAAGCAGGAAGGCGTGATCCGCAACGCGCTGGCGTTCCGGATGCTGGCCAAGACCAGCGCCGCCCTGAACAAGTGCCCCGCCCCCAAAGCCGGGTTTTATGACCTCAGTCCCAGCATGTCCTCGGAGGAAATCCTGCAGAGGATCTGCGCAGGCAAGGTAGCACGGCGGAAGGTGACGTTCCCCGAGGGTTTCACCGTGGAGCAGATGGCGGAGCGGGTTGAGGAAGATCTGAAGCTGCCGGCGGCTGATTTCATGGTGGGGGCTACCGGAGCACGGGTAAAGCGTGGCGTGGCCTTCCCGCTGCCCAAGGGATCGCTCGAAGGTTATCTGTTCCCCGCGACCTACAGCTTCCCCGTGGGTGAGAAGTCGGAGCTCTTGGCCAGTGACATGGTGGCCGCCTTCAATGACCGCTTTGCGGTGCCGTATGCCGCTGAGATACGCAAAAGCAAGTTCTCGGTGCATGAACTGGTGACCCTGGCTTCGTTGGTAGAGCGGGAAGCGCGGGTGCCCTCGGAGCGCCCCCTCATCGCTGGCGTCATGGTCAACCGGCTGCAGAAGAAGATGCGGCTGCAGGTGGACGCGAGCGTGCAGTACGCGCTTGGCAAACATAAGTCGCGGCTGCTCTACCGGGACCTGAAAGTCGATTCTCCATACAACACCTACCTGCATGCGGGGTTGCCGCCAGGGCCGATCTGCAACCCGGGGTTGGATTGCCTGAAAGCAGCGCTACGGCCAGCCAAGACGCCGTATCTGTTCTACGTGGCACGGGCGAATGGGCGCCATGTGTTCACAAAGACGTACCAGGAGCATCTGGGGGCGGTGCGGGCGGTCAGGTGAGATCGGGGGCAGTGCCCCGTCCCACAGGGACAGACACCGCGAGCTTAAGGTCTATTCATGCTGAGGAACTGCAAGCCGGACATTATCGTGGACCGAATGGAAGATCTGGACCAGGATGAGCTGTGGAACAGTGGCATTCGCGGCCTGATCTTTGATCTGGACAATACCTTGTGTCCATACCACAGCAGCGAGATCACACCCGAGCGGATGGAATGGCTGCAGCGAGCCAGATCCCGGTTCAAAATGTGCATCCTGTCCAACACGTTCAAGTACAGGCGGCTGCGCCGAGTTGGGGACAAGATTGGTATCCCGGGCATCGGGCGCTGGCTGTGCGGCCGCAAGCCCGGTCGCGGGGGAGTCAGTGACGCACTGAAGATCATGGGGACAAAGCCCGAAGAGAGCGCGATAATCGGCGACCAGGTCTTTGCGGATGTGCTGGCGGGGAACAGGTCAGGCTTGACCACGATCTTGATGCGGCGGCTCGATCCGTGCGAGTTCATCACCACCAAGATGATTCGTGGCATAGAGCGGGTAGTGTTGCGCCGCGTGGGCTGTGAGGTGCCGGAGCCTTGCACGGTGACAGGTAATGAGTGAAATCATGACCTGCAAAGGAATTGACGGGGAGACGCGGGTAGTGGGGGTAATCGGGTGGCCCGTACGGCACAGCCTGTCCCCGCCGATGCACAACGCAGCGTTCGAGGTCCTGGGGTTGAACTGGGTGTACGTGCCCTTTGCAGTGGCTCCGGACCAGGTTGCGGCGACTGTTCAGGCGGTCCGGGCGCTGGACCTGGTAGGGCTGAATGTCACCATCCCGCACAAACTGGCGGTGTTGCCGCTTCTGGATGAAGTGAGTGCGGAGGCACGGGCCCTCGGAGCCGTGAACACTATCATCAATGATGAGGGAACGCTTCGGGGACGTAACACCGACGGCGAGGGCTTTCTGCGGTCACTGAGGGAGATCGGCGGGGACGTTTCGGGCAGGCGGGTAGCCCTGATTGGTGCCGGAGGCAGCGCACGCGCCGTGGCGCTGGCGGCGGCAAAGGCACATGTAGAGCAGTTGACTATCATCAACAGAACACTTGAGAAGGCCGAAGTGGTGGCGGAGATGGTGCGGGCCGCGCAGCCAGGGGCGCCTGTGGAGGTGCTGGGGCTTGAGGCCAAAGAGGCTGAGAGAGCGGTGCGAGAGGCGCAGGTGGTAATAGACAGCACCGCTGTGGGGATGTATCCACACCATGAGACGGCGCCGGTGATACCGGTGGAGTGGTTGCACAGGGAACAAACTGTGTGCGACCTAACTTATAATCCTCGTGAGACAGTGTTACTGAGTGCGGCGAAGGCTGTGGGGGCGCGAACGCTGGACGGGACGGGCATGCTGGTACACCAGGGGGCTCTGGCGCTGGAGTACTGGACTGGCAAGAAAGCGCCGGTCGAGGTGATGCGGGAGGCGTTGCTGGCAGGTTTGGCGAAGCGTTCAGCTGGGTAGAATAAGAGGTGCCGGGGCCCGCACGGGCGTCGGTTGTTAGCGTGCCCCCGAGGGTGTGACAGTCGTGAATGCGGTTGAAAAGGCGGAGAGGAGGGCCTGAGACAGGGCTGTGGCGGCACGGGACGCGATTGCTTGACACCCCTTTTTGGCGTGGACTATAATCGCCACTTAGTACCACTGTTTCTTCTTCACGTTCACGCGACGTTATGAGGTGCTGCCACATGCGCAGAAGCGGGCGCAAACTTATTGGCCAGTTGCTGCTTGAAAAGGGTCTTGTTACCCAGGAGCAATTGGATCAGGCGCTGGAAGCTCAGAAGCAAAGCACTCAGATGATTGGGGAAATCCTGGTTGACCTGGGCTACGTCCAGCGGCAGCCGGTGTTTGAGGCACTGGCTGAACAACAGAGGGTTCCCTTCGTTGACCTCAGCAGTCAAGCCCCAGACCCCAAAGTCTCGACACTACTCGATAAGGACACCGCCAAGCGCCTGAAGGCGTTGCCGGTGGCGCGCGGTGATGGCACGATTCGCGTGGCCATGGCCGAGCCGGAAGACGTCATGGCGCATGACGACCTCAAAATGCGTCTGCAGGTGCCCATCGAGGCCATGCTGGCGGACCCGGCGGAGCTGAACAAAGCCATTGAGCGGGCGTTCAAGGACGGCGCCGGCGGAGCTGCGGCGTCAGCAACGGCTCAGGCGGTTCCCTCGGCACCGCGGCAGCGTCCGCAGGTGGGCGCCCCCGCGGCGGCCAAGACCGCCGGTGACAAGTTCGGCATGGGCGAGATGGAAGCGCTGGCGGCGACCCTTAAGGACGATGGTATGCTGGCGTCCCAGGGCGAGGACGAGGACGCCGAGCAGCGGATTGAGACGGACCGCATCGCCGACGTCGCCGATGAGGCGCCGATTATTCGCATCGCCAAGGTTGTCATCCAGAAAGCAGTTACCGAGCGCGCGAGCGACATTCACATCGAGCCGGCGCGCAATGGCGTCCGGGTACGATACCGCATTGACGGCATATTGCACGAAGTAATGCGCCTGCCGAAGTATGTACATGCGCCGCTGCTTTCGCGCTTCAAGATCATGTCCGGAATGAACATCGCCGAGCGGCGTGTGCCGCAGGACGGGCGTATCCACATCCGGCATGCCTCCAAGGACTACGACCTGCGCGCCTCGGTCATCCCCACCACCAATGGCGAGAAGGCCGTTATGCGTATCCTGGACAAGAGCTCCATCCAGGTGGGTCTGGAGCAGCTTGGCTTGCAGCCGAGCATGCAGGCCCGCGTGGAGAAGCTAATCGTCCAGCCGAACGGCATGATCCTGTCCACGGGGCCGACGGGTAGCGGCAAGACCACGACCCAGTACTCCATTCTCAACCGCATCAACTCGGTTGAGACGAATATCATCACGATTGAGGACCCGGTTGAGTACGAGCTTGAGGGTATCTCACAGGTTCACGTGAACCGTAAAGCCGGTTTGACATTCGCAGTGGCGCTGAAGTACTTCCTGCGCCAGGACCCGGATATCATCCTGGTTGGTGAAATCCGTGACCTTGAGACGTCAGAAATCGCGGTACAGGCCGCTCTGACCGGTCACTTGGTGCTCTCGACGCTGCACACGAACGACGCTCCGTCAACGGTTACGCGTATGGTTGACATGGGCGTGGAGCCGTTCCTGATCGCGTCCTCGATCATCGCTTCCATGTCACAGCGTCTGGCGCGGCGTATCTGCCAGGAGTGCAAGGAAGAGTACACTCCGCGCAAGGACCTGCTACTGGGGTTCGGGTTTGATCCTGATGCTCCGGAGAACCGCGAGCAGAAGTTCTACCGTGGCGTCGGCTGCGACAACTGCCGCTTCACGGGCTATCGCGGGCGTGTGGGCATCTATGAGCTGATGGAGATGAACCAGGAAATCGCCGAGTTGATCGTTAAGCGCGCTTCGGCCGGCCAGATCAAGGAGGCCGCCCTGGCGGCCGGAATGACCACCCTATCCAAGGATGGCTTCGAGAAGGCCAAGATGGGCCTCACCAACCCCGACGACTTGGTCCGCGTAGTATTCACGGCTGGTGGGATGGCGTAGAGTCCGCTATCGCGGGTAATGGTTGGACGCATCGACCTATGAACAAGAGGAACAACAATGGTACAAAACGGCTCCGGTCCGGTTAATCCTGCCAATGGCCAGCCTGCAGCGCCCGCGGGCGTCCCGCAGCGACGCACGGCGGCAGCGGCGGTGCAGCGAGCGCCGATTGAGGACGTGCATATTGATGAGCTGCTGGAGACCGTGGTTGAGAACAATGCCTCTGACCTGCACATGTGCGCTGGGCTGCCGCCCGTCATGCGCGTGGATGGCGAGCTCAAGGCGATGCGATATACGCCGCTGACGGCCGAAGTGTCGCAGCGGATGATCTACGATATCCTTACCGACGACCAGATCCAGAGATTTGAGACGGACCTCGAACTTGACTGTTCGTACCAGCTCCGCAAGATTGCCCGGTTCCGCGTTAATGTGTTCAAAGATCGTGGAACAATCGCGACTGCACTTCGTTTGATTCCCACAAAGATCCCCACGATTCAGCAACTGGGTCTTCCGCCGGTGATTGAGAAACTGGCGCAGCGGCCGCGAGGATTGCTCCTGGTAACGGGACCGACCGGCAGCGGGAAGTCCACGACCCTCGCCTCCATGATCAACCAGATCAACACGGAGCGGGCTGAGCACATCATCACTATCGAAGACCCGATCGAGTACCTGCACGTGCACAAGAAGTGCATCATCAACCAGCGCGAGGTGGGGCAGGATACACATGCCTTCCAAAATGCGCTCCGCGCAGTCCTGCGTGAAGACCCCGATGCCCTACTGGTAGGTGAGATGCGCGACCTTGAGACAATCAAGCTCGCCATCACTTGTGCGGAAACCGGTCACTTGGTTATGGGAACCCTGCACACCAACAGTGCCGCCGAGTCTGTAGACCGCATCATTGACGTATTCCCGGCAGATGAGCAGGAGCAGATCCGCGTACAGCTCTCCAACAATCTGATCGGCGTGCTCTCGCAGCAACTGCTGCCGCGGGCCGGACAGCCCGGGCGTGTAGCGGCTATCGAGGTCATGGTGGCGAACTCAGCCATTCGGAACCTCATTCGCGAAAACAAAGCGCACCAGATGACGTCGATGATCCAGACCGGCGCCCAGGACGGCATGCAGACGATGGACCAGGCTCTGCGTGACTTGGTGCAGCAGAGCCTCGTAACCTATGAAGTGGCGATGCAACGGGCTCAGAACCCGCAGGAACTTGACAAGCTGTTGGCGGGCGACGGCTAGCAGGCGTTGGGGCGCAGCGGGGGGAAAGCCGTTGAGGCATGAAAGGAGGCATCATGGCCACCTTTGCTTATGTTGCCAAAGACAAGACTGGTAAGGAAGTCAAGGGCACACAGGATGCGTCCAACAAGGACGCGCTGATCAAAAACCTGCGGGCCAAGGGGCTGATGGTCGCTTCCGTAACCGAAGAGAAGGCTGTGGCCAAGGCCAAGCAGAAGGGCGCCGGCGGCTTTCGGCTGTTTGGCGGCAAGGTCAACCTGAAGGACCTGTCGGTCTTTTGTCGCCAGTTCGCCACGATGATCAATGCTGGTGTGTCCCTGGTGCGGTGTCTGGACGTTTTGGAGCAGCAGACCACCAGTGCGCGGTTGAAGGAGATCATCCGCGATATTGAACAGGAAGTGCAGGGAGGCGCTACGCTTTCCCGCTCGATGTCCAAATTCCCGACCGTTTTCACGAACCTGACGACCGGTCTCGTTCGCGCCGGTGAGGTAGGCGGTGTGCTGGACGAAACCCTCGAACGTCTGGCGGGCTTCCTCGAGAACGACATGGCGCTGCGCCGCAAGGTGAAGTCGGCCATGACCTACCCGGTGCTCGTCATGATCATGGCCGTCGGGATCGTGACCTTCCTGGTCACCTTCATCCTGCCCAAGTTCATCCAGATGTTCAAGGACTTGGGCATGACCGACGACAAGTTCCCGATGCCTACCCTGATATTGATGAAGATTAGCAACTTTGCCACCAGCAAGTGGTATATCATGGTTGGCCTTATCGTCGCCAGCACCATCGCGATCAACCGTATCAAAGCCACGAAGACCGGTAAACGGTACTTCGACATCTTCAAGCTCAAAGCGCCGGTCTTCGGCAGGCTGAACCACATGATCGCTATCGCGCGCTTTGCGCGTACGTTCTCGACGCTTCTGTCCTCTGGGGTGCCTATCCTGCAGGCCATGGAGACAGTGGCCGGAACCGTAGACAACGACATAATCTCTGATGCCATTCTGATGTCCCGCGCCGCCATCCGCGAGGGTGACACCATCGCTGACCCGCTCAGCGCAAGCAAGATGTTCCCGCCCATGGTCGTGCAGATGATCACCATCGGCGAGGAGACCGGTCAGCTCGACTCCATGCTTTCGAAGGTTGCAGACTTCTACGAAAGCGAAGTGGATGCCACGCTTGAGAGCCTTACCGCCGCCCTGGAGCCGTTGCTGATCGTCGGTCTCGGCGGCGTTGTCGGTTTCATCGTAATCGCCATGTTCATGCCGCTGATCGCCATCATCGGTGAGCTGTCCGGCTAAGGCCGGGGGCGCGAGTGGCGCAGTGAATTACGCGGGAGGGGCTTGCAGCCCCCGATTGTCCTGGAGCGGTGCAGTCGTGGGTTTCAAGCCCCTCCTGCATTTGAGGGCGGCGGCCTGCTGACGACGCGGCATGGTCCCGGCTCCTCCTACGGCTTGTACAGACTAAGGTGCGGTAATGGTTGAGGGACAGCAGGCGTTGGTCTTGGGCGTGTTCCTGTTTGTCCTTGGTGCGGCTATCGGCAGCTTTCTTAACGTGGTTATATATCGGCTTCCCCGTGCGGAATCGATTGCCTATCCCCCTTCCCACTGTTTCAGTTGCGGCGCTCGCCTGACTGTCGTTGATCTCTTCCCCATTCTCTCGTATGTGCTGCTGCGGGGACGTTGCCGGCATTGCGGCCGGGGGTTCAGTCCCCGCTATGCGCTCGTTGAGGCGGCGTGCGGCGTCCTGGCCGTGGCCTGCGGCACGATTTTCGGGCTCACTTTGTACGCGGCGGCCATGTTCGTGGTCTGTTTGTGCCTGATAGCCGTATTCTTCATTGACCTCGACTACATGATCATCCCCGACGAGTTCGTGGTAATCATCGCGGTGATCGGCTTTGTGGCGGACGCTTCAAGACTTGTGGCGACCCAGGGCAGGGATGCGATCACATTTAGCGAATGGTTAGGACCAACAGCCTACAATGTATACCTGCCTCGCTCGGTGGTGGGCTTCTTCCTCGGAGCTGGACTGCTGCTGTTTCTGGGCTGGATCTTCGAGAAGGCCATGGGCAAGCCGAGCATGGGTGGGGGAGATGTGAAGCTGGCAGGGGCCATGGGGACGCTGCTGGGGCCTGGCTACCTGTTCCTGTCGTATTTCCTCATAGCAGTGATCGCCGGGGCGGTGATTGGGCTGGCCGTAATGGCGCTGCGGCTGCGCGGCCGGCGGGACTATATCCCCTTTGGACCAATGCTGGCGATGTCCGGCATTGCGATGCTGCTTTGGGGTGACGTAATAGGGCCGTGGGTGATCGGGCGATTTACCGCCTGAGCATCCCTTGATGATGATTAGCCCCCCGCCTTGCGGGTTATACTACGAACATGCCCCCGGGGTTGGCGCGAGGGCTGGCGTGCGGGCCGACAGCAAAAGAAGGCTTGAGGCTGTTGCGTTCGCGCAGCCTCACAGGTTTAGGATACGGCGCATAAGGGTAGAGAACTAACGTCATATGATTCTCCACCCAACGCCACGAATGACGCACTTAAGGGAAGGGTTTCGAACCGGTTGGGCTCGAAATCCCGCAGTGCCGTATACCGGGAGGAGTACGATAAAGGTGTCGAGGCAACTCATGAAGCCGCTGCGCAATGCGAAAAAAGGGTTCACACTGGTTGAACTCCTGGTCGTCATCGGGATCATTGCCATTCTGATGGCGATTTTGTTCCCGGTGTTCCAGACCGTTCGGGAGAAGGCCCGGCAGGCGAAATGCCAGGCAAACCTCCACCAGATCGCGGTTGCGCTGAAGGAATTCCGGGCCGATCACGGCCACTATCCGCCCGCTCCCTATTGGGACTCCGTCAACAACAAGTACGCTGGCGGCATCAGCGATCTTTACCCGGATTACATCAAGGAGAAGGACTTGTTCCTCTGCCCTGACGACCGGCAGATTGACGGGGTTGAGAAGCAGGCGAAGGACCGGATCTACAGCAGCTACAATGGCTGGGTAGCCGATCCGGGTACCTCGTGGGACTTTGAGACCGTGGACGCGACCCGTCCTGACACCGACGCGACTGTCAACGGCCCCAAGCGGACCTACAACTACTACGCCTTCAGTGAAGAAGGCTGGGACGCGTTTAACGACACAGACTGGCCGTACGTGAAGCCGACGCTCACTCTGCCGGCGTGGCTGCGCAACGAGAAGTTGCGCTGGCGACACTACCCGGCGCTGTGGAATCGCAGCGCGCCGGACAACACCATCATCGTCCACTGCGTCCACCATCGGTCGCATTTCAAGAAGGACACGGACAAGATGGATGCGATCGTGACGATTGGCGGCTCTGCGAAGATGGTGAATGTCAGCCAGATGAGCCATCATGACACGTCCGATGCGGCTGACGTGTCGCAGTGGGTGAAGCAGTCTGATTAGGCGCCCACGGGCAAACCCGAAACGCTGATCTGTTTCGGTGAGTTGCCGGTTCGGCTGAAGAATGGTCATACGACCGAGAGATAACATGAGCGGCACATATCGAGGTACAACCAGGCTGACGCGCAGCGGCATGACGCTCGCCGAGATCCTCATCGCCATGTTGGTGCTGTTGGTAGGCATCTATGCGGTGGCCAAGGGTTTCCCGGTGATGCTACACAGCATCCGCGGTGAGGGTGACAGAACAGCCATGGCGCGGCTGGCCGAGGAGACCGTAGCCCGGTTGACCGACAACCAGTACGGGCTGCCCGACGCGATCACTGGTGGTGGCGACATCCGGCCGGACACCTTCTCTGAAGACCTGATGGAGCTCCACACCGTCGTAAATGCCCAGGAAGACATGTTGGAAGTGCGCGGGGAGACGTTCCGCGTACCGGCCCCCTATCGCGATACAGACGGGGCCGTTCCTGCGACGAACCCGGCTCGCTACGTACTGAGCGTGGGGCCAACGCAGGTCAGCAACAACGGCTACCCCTATGTCTATATGCTGGTGCCTCTGCAGGAGCGGGCAGACAACCCGTCTGCGCTGAACCCCAGCGATGCCACCAACTGGTTCTATGCCGACAACGCCCAGGGCAAGATTGTAGTGCCCTCGACGGTGTTGACGACCGAGGGTGGGGAGACTCGAACCTGGACCGTCAGTGGCGTCATAGCTGACTATGCCTGGACCCCGAGCACGATCTCTGATGGCGTGGCGACAGCGCACTACGTGCAGAATGAGACGCCGCTGGAGTTCACGGTGGCTGGCTCAGAAGCGACGGCGACAGTGCACCCCGCCAAGCTCTCCGGCGGATGCCGGCTGGTGCCGGGGCAGACGCGGGCGTGGGCAAAAATTGACTTCGCGCGCGAGCCTTTTGGTACCACGGAGCCGACGGGTTCGGGCCGTTTCGCGGTGGACCAGTTCGGGACCACGCTGGCGCTGCATCCCCAGGACGCCGGGCTTACGCTCAAGGTCGACTATCGACTGCGCAACTTCTCCAAGACTGGGGTTGGCGAGGGCGGCACCCCAATCATCGAGCGGCGCGAGTTGCTGATGACTGAGGACCGGGTGATCGAGCGGCGGGTGGATCGCACGCACCCCGACGGTACTCAATACACCGATGTCCGCCTGGCCATCAAGGGCATCGAGCCGGACGCCCTGTTCTCAGATCCCGACGATGACGCTGACGCGACGCAGAATGCTGATGGGAACCCGCGGACAGACGGCCTGCAGGTGCATGTGCTGGCGGTGGACTTGCTGACGGGGCAGCCATATTACGACGGGGCGGGCTTCGTGCTGGAGGACCCCAACCTGGAGCCCCCGCTCGAGGCTGGCTTCGACGATGGAGTGGTGACAATCCCGTTGCAGGACAGCAGCGGCAACCCGGAGCCATACCTGGGGCACACCTGGCGGTTCTACTACCGCACAGTCCAGCGGCACAACCTGCAGGTGCAGAAGGCGCCTCGGGCGTATGTGGACAGCGAGACCGCGTACTCATACCTGGAGAGCACTGCGGGGGTTGACCAGTCTACTGAAGTTGATTACCGGACCTATCGGTTGCACCACCGGGCCTCAGGCACGGCGAACCGGAATATCGCCGTCCTCGAATTCGGCCAGTGGCTCAGCGACGGCCCCGAAGACACCTGGACAAGCGCCGAGTCCAATTCTGGCGCGACAGTCGCTGTGAACTATGCTTACTCTCCCAACGCAAACAGCCGGGAATACGTGTGGGGAGAGCTGCACACGGTGTCGTCCGACGGTCTCGAACTGGCCCTGAATCACGCGACGCTGGACACGAGACCGGTCGAGATCCTTGCTGTGAACGGTGTTTCGGCACGGGCCCGCGGCTGGTGGTTGGCGCGCAACGGCCGGCAGCGGCAACTGGCGGTGGAGACGGTGTTGTTGCCGACGGCATTGGGTATACTGCCGAGAGTGCGATAAGGATCATGACAAAGGCGCAACGGCCGAGTAAAGGCTTTACACTGATTGAATTGCTGGTAGTCATCTCCATCATGGCGGTGCTGCTGGCAATCATCGTGCCGATCGGCAAGCGGTTGCGCGAGAGCAACAACACGAACCGCTGCGAAGCGCAGTTGGCGCACCTGGGCCAGGCGCTGAAGATGTACTTCCTGGATGAGGGCGGACTGCCGCCAGTGGCTGTGGAAGGGCATTTCACCGGGGCTGAAGCCTCCCGCTTCGACCTGCCGACGGAGTGTACCTCGCAGCCGGTGGTGGATGACGCCACAGTAACACACAACGCCGCGGTGGAAGAGTTCTGGCCCGGGCTGCAGACGCTGTTTTACCTTGACTATCTGAAGGATCGCAAGGTGCTGCATTGTCCGCGCAACACTGAGGACAGCACCGGGGCCACCCTCACCAGCGGCTCGTCCGAGTTCTACCAGAGCTACACGAAGATGGACGAGAACGCCAAGTTCGGGGACAACGAGGCCCGCAAATACAAGTACTTCCCGTATCGCTTCGCATTGCCTGCAGACTACCCGGACGATTACCGGCGGCAGTTGACCAGAACGCTGATCCAGACGAGTGACGGGTACCTTGTAACCGGCGCGAGCTCGAGTATCCCGCCGGATGACACGATTGTGACCTGGTGTGAGTATCACGCCAGCACCTACAGCATCAATGGACACGGCCAGTATGTCGTGCTGTTTTGGGACGGCTCAGTGCGGCTACTCGACAAAGAACTATTCACAGACGACGGCGTGGGGCCGGATCAGGCCTGGATGGTTAGGCCCTCCGACTCTGCGGATTGAGCGAGCATATAATGCAGGCTAAGTACTTTGGCAGGCATAACCGAATAAGGCGCGCCCGGCGCACTGGCTTCACGCTCGTGGAAGTGCTCGTGGTCCTGGCCATTCTGGTCATCCTCTTCGGGCTGCTGTTCGCACCGATGATGGCTGGCATTGACATGGCGACCTCAGGACGGGTGCACGCCCGCATGCAGGATGTCGCCCGGACGGCCGCCGAGCAGATCCGCCGCGAGCTCGCCAACGCGATCATCGTCTATCCGCCGCCGACGTACGCGCTGGACAACGGCACGGCGATCACTGACTACTCGCAGATAGTCTTCGTCCCGCCCAAGATGCAGGACGGCCAGCCCGTAACTCCGGCGCAGCCGCAGACCTGGACCGACCCCGCAACGGGCCAGACCGAGTACCTCGCCATCCGCTACTTCGTGCGGCCGCCAAGCCTCTCCGGCTCCAACCAGTACAATGAGGACAACCCCTTTGTGCTGATGCGGCAGGAGGGCCTGTACCGGCTAAACTCGGCCACCCACCGCTACGAGTTCGGCGCGGTTGACTCCGCCGATGGCCTGTTCTATGTGGATCTGGCGTTCAGTGAAAATGCCATCACGCCCCGGGAAGGCTACGACATCCCGGCGACGGCCACCATCCGGCTAAGCGACGGGCGAATGACAATTGGTTATCTCCCGCCCGAGAGTGACACCGAGCCCGTCATATACCTGCACGACGGCGTGAAGTTCCAGCCGGCGCGGGTCATGGGCGAGCCGCTGACTCCCAGCGAGAACAACAGCGTCTTCAAGGCCCGGCATGGCAACTGGATGGGCAAGCCCAATAACGGCAGCGAAACTCTCGGTGCCACGCCCCTGTCCCCGACGGAATCCGAACTGCAGCCGCGGCTCATGGTCTACCGTTGGAACGCCCTTGATGAGGCCTTCACGGGTATCGCCCTGGACAGCGCCTCGGCCGCGCGCGATAACGTCATGCTGCGCTGGAACTCCCGGACCGGCACCGTGCAGATCGGCGACTGGCGAACCGTGCATATCAGCGTGGATGCCAGCAGCGCACCCGCGGCGGGGGAGTTCTGGCCGATAACCATTGAGGGCGATAGCTACGGTGCTACCGGCAACCTGGCTGGTACCCAGACGGCGCCGCTGTATCCCCTGTATCCCTCTGCGCCAGTGGCCGCCAACGATCCCAGGATGCCCATCGCGTATCGCATTGACGCGAAGTACAGTGATACCACCGGCGCGGACGCTAAGATCGTGCCGCACAGCACGCGGATCACGGTGATGCCTTCGGGTGGACGGCGGACGCAGTACACGCGAGTGGAAACGCCGAACCAGGCTGATATTGGCACGTTTGAGTACTCAGAGTACTTCACCGGGAATGACCAGCTGTCCGCAGAAGTCCGCTTCAACCAGTTCAACCCGCCAGGTCCCGACATCCTGGGTGGCACGACATTCGACATGTACGTCTCGTACTACTACCGGCGCAACTTCCAGAACACGGCGCCCTACCGGGACGACGTGGTATATGCGGATTACTCCACAGGTGAGATCATCAATATCACGCTGATCCCGCAGCACTACACCGAGCTGGAGACGCTGCCGGGCGTGGCAGGTGGACAGGTTGTGCCGCCTGATATGCCGATCGGTGGCGTGGCAGTGCGTACGCAAGCGGTGGTGCACAATGCGCGCCACTAGAGCGACACTGAAGTGTATGGATCGCGGAAAGATCATGGGCAAGCCGATGCTGCAGTTCAAATCGCCGACTATCCGCCAACAGAGGTGCCATGGCCGCAGCGGGCAGGCGCTCATCATCGCTGTGCTGCTGATGTCCGTCATCCTGCTGGTGGGCATCCTGTTTGCCGCGGTGGTATCGTACAACCAGCAGCAATCGGCACGACACCTGGACGTGGTGGCGGCGCAGCTTCAGGCTGAGGCGGGCGTGAACTACGCCTCTGCGATGCTGGAGAACAGCCCGCAGGGAGCCGACTGGCGTCCCCGCATGGTCCCTTACACCGGTACCGGTGGCGAGGACCCCGGCGACCCCTCGACCTGGCCGACGGACCCCTCCACCTGGCCCAGCCCTCCCGCGCGTTACCTCGGCGCAACCGAGGAATATGACTTCAACTTCTGGGGCCCGGATGGGATCCAGGACACAGAAGATGACTACTACAGCGAGTTCGACTTGGTTCGCGGCTGGTACCCGCTCCGGCAGGGCACCCGGTCGAATCCGGGCCCCTTCGTCAGACTGGGCTTCCACCGCTTCCCCGACCCCAACCAGTTCGCGCCAACCTCTACCGAGTACGATAGCACCAACATGGGGAGGGGCTACTTCCTGCTGCAGGTAACGTACGACCCCGATCCGCCTTACGAGCCCGGCGACCGGATGTCGCAGGACAACATGAGCGGCAATACCCGGATAGTGAGCATCGGGCGCGCAGTCGAGGAGAGCAACACCTTCCGGCGTCTGACGGCATACAAGCCGATCGGCCTGATGGACCACGCGCGTTGGATCACCAACAAGAGCGGTGACGCGCAGCAGGCAGTGCTGGGCGTGCGTCCGCTGGTTGATCTCAACTTCTATTCCCCCGCCACCGCGGCCGAGCCGGCGGACCAGACCAACGAAGAGATGCCGACGAACATCGAGGGATCGGTGCGCTCCGAGGCGCCACTGTACTGGACGGCCACCGATCTTGATGGCACACTCGGCCTGCCGCTGACCGCCTCGTTCCACTTCCGCCTGCGGACCAGTCCCGCCACCAACGAGGGCTACCTCCGCGACGACCTGCTGCTGGCCCCCGAGGGCCTGTACTCTCTCGACGACCGCGATGGTGCTGCGGTACAGGTTGATGCGGGCGCGGATCTTCCGCTGCCGCAGGACCTGAACCCCGGCGCCACGGGTGCCCCGACCCGGGTGCACGTATCCAACGAGGACGTCACGGCGCTGGCCCCGGTGGAGCTCGATGCACGTGATCCTTCAAGCGGGATGTCGCGCTATCACGCTCTGACCCGGGACTCTGGCCAGGTCGTGAAGGCCACCCATGACGATCCAACGAGTGATGTCGTTGCCGGCGATCCGGTCAACACAGGCATGTTCGGCCGTGGGGCTGGCCTCTACATTGATAACTATAGCGACATCCAGTTCCGTGGCGCAGACGGCCGCAGCGACTTGAACCGACTCGTGAATGACTGGCTGAAGAGCCCCCAGGGCTCGGCTGGCGCAGAGACAGGTTGGGACCCAACGTTCACGACGTACACGCCGCCGGCCGTCGAGATCGAGTTCTTCCCTAGCGAGAGCGCAGTGCTGGCCACCTCCACCTCTCCCACGAGCTTCGGTGTCGAGCCGCCCGCCCAAGCAGGCATGCTCTGGTGGCCTGGACATGTGGCCGGAGCGCCTGGTATCAAGCTCACGCGGCATGACAAGCGCTGGCGGCGGGCCGACAATGAGGGCGGGGCGTGGCACGTGGGCGAGGATTCCGGGCGCAATGTCATCGTGCTCGACTATCCTGCCTATCCCAACCAGGTGATCTACGCCGAGGGCAACGTGCGGGTCAAGGGCGTGCTGCCCTCCACCGATCCGGCAGTCCCGGCGCTCAACCGCAGCTTTGACGTGACGGTAGTCTCAAACGGGACGATCTACATCGACGGCCAGTTGATGACAGCCCAGGACGTGCATGGGCGTCGTTACGGCACCAACGATCCTGATGCCACTGGCATCCTTGACGAGTACACGGCTAAGGTTGCGCTGCTCGCGAAGGATCACGTCTGCCTCAATCCGACACAGCTTGTGCCGGAGCTGACCAGCGGCATGGTGACCGTCGCCGCTGATGATGAGGCGAATCCGACGCTGCAGGACATGCACTGGGAGCTATATCCCGATACCGCCGGGACGGTTTGGACGCAGTGGCGCTTCGGATGGCCGACTCAGACCTGGGACGGTGGCGCCTGGGTTGACGGTGCGCCGGGCGATGCTCTACCCGGTGACGTGAGGGTCATGGTAACCCCAATCCATGCGGCGGCAGACCCAGGGCCGTCCGGCATGGGGATAGTCACGTACCGCGAATCGCCGGCGCCCCAGCAGAACTCGCTCAACTTCGGTGCTACAGCGCCGTACGACCCGTATACCTTCATGTTTGTGCCGCCAGGGGCGCTGTTGGGCTCGGTGCCTTCGCCCACGCAGTATGCTTCCAACGCCATCGCGCCGAACTGGCAGGCCCCGGGCTCCACGCCTACCCATGTCTTTGCCAACCCCGTGGTTCCTTTTGACATAACGGCGGACTGCAACAAGACCGTCGGTACGGCCAATGGCGTCACGATGGCGTACCGCGATCCGCAGATTGGGGCGGGGTCCACCGCTTACCTGGTTAAGAAGTGGAAGATCGAAGAACTGCGTCCTGACACAGACGTACTGAAGCCATACCAGATTCCTCAGGGCGCGGTGCACGCGAAGGTCAACGCGCTGATGTATGCCCAGCGCGGGAGCTGGTTCGTCATTCCGGGCCAGTATTTCGACCGGACCGCTGTGACGCAGGACTACAACGGTAATGGCGTCGTAGATGGGCAGGACAGCCTCTATGCGGCTCGTTTCGCCCGCTACAACTATGAGATTACGGTGCGCGGGGCGATAACTGAGGATCACACAGCGCCTCTGGAGGCAGCACAGACGTGGATGGAGCGCTGGGCCTATCCGATCTACACAGGCGGCGGCGACTCGCTGGCCCTGGCCTGGGGCACTATCCGCTATGAGTTCGATGAGCGGCTGCGCATGAACCGTGAGCAAAGCCCGACGGCACTGAATGGGGCCGTTCGCAGTGGCGCGATGGGGGCGACCGTGCAAAGCAGCCTGCCAAAGCTCCCCTGTCTACCGTCCAGTCCCACCCTCATCTATGCCGGAGGGACGCTGTAGGGCGGCCACTGCTGTGCCTCTTTTCGCTCGCTTGTCGTTTTCCGCGGAGGTCCAGATATAATGCGGGGTACACACGCGTTAGGTGCATCCAGATTCGCGCTGGTGGGGCTGGCACTGCTAACACTAATGGGCGCCGGCGCACAGGCGCAGACCACGTTTGAATACAATGTTCAACCGAGGACGATCCGTGCCTGCCGCCTGTTGATACCGTACCAGGATGGCGGCGGTGCGTGGGTCTCGCAGGGGATGACCGCACTACGCCCCCTGGATGATGTCCGGCATTCCCTCATCTTCGAGGGTATGAGGCGCTTCCCCGACCGTCCCACCGGTTGGGACATCGAAAACCCCTTCGCGGCGGGCAACTTCACCAAGAGCGACCCCGGATACTGGGAAGTCCAACTCGACCAGGCTGACCCAGTCGACAACGACACACTGCTGCCCATCCCCTGTTACGGTCCCCAGCTCAGCAATTACGACCTGATCTACATATACGCGGGCGGCGACGATGAGAATGGCGATCAGGTGCGCCTGAACCTCAATCGTGCGGTCTGGCGGCAGGCGCTGCTGCGGGCGGTGCAGGCGGGCGCGGTAGTCTGGATTGACCAGCGGCGTTCTGACGGGCCGAACTATGAGAGCGCTGGTACGGGGTTGGCGGTGCAGAGCTTTGCGCCTCCCGGGCCGGTAGAGGCAAACGGTACCGCGCCCTTTGACCTCACCGTGGCCGATCAGACCCAGGGAAGCTATCGCCGCTTCTACGCTGGCGACTACCCCGCCGATGCCAGCAACCTCCTGAGCATGACGCGGGACTGGCTGCTGCGCTACCCGTTCAAGCTTGATGAAGTCAATGATGTCCAGTACCTCGGGATGCTGCCGGCAGTCGTGAACACCGGCACGCGCGTGCCAGACACCGATGTCGAATCGGCCAGCCCCGACCGGGTCAGGCTTGACCTCGCCAACAACGCCAACTATGGCTTCCGCAGCGCCGTAGTGGTCAGCGACGGCGGCGGCGGATGGTGGTCAAACATCGCTGTAGCCCGCTATGGGGCCGGCGCAATCGTCGTCAGCGCCAGTGACGTAGGCTACGATGTAGTTAACTGGTGGCGCGGAGCGATGCGCAACAGGCCGCGGCTGCAGGAAGCAGCCGACTGCCGCTTCGCCTGGAATGTGGCCGCCCTGGCCACGAACTTCGCCGAACGCGGCGGCAATGCCGCAAACACTGGCGTGACCGCTGCGACGGTGCCAGGGCCGCTGAGCATCAACTGGCAGTTCCCGGATCGGTTCGAGAACCTGAATGACCGAAGCATCGGAGCGGTAGTGAGCACTCCGGCGGTCGGCCGCAACATGGTCTTTGCAGTCTCACTGGCGCGTGTGACCAACCCCGCGAGGGACCCTCTCCTCATCGCCTTTGACGCCGATCCCGCCCAGGATCTGGACGGGGACGGGCGGGCGGACGATGGTGTCGCGGATTACGCCACCGGCCGTTCGTATGATGTCGTGTGGTCCACATCACTTGGGGCCGACTGGACGCCGCGGTGGTCATCACCCACAGTCACAACCATCCGCTGGGGCGGCTTTAACGTTGAAGTGGTGCTAGTCAGCGTTGCGGCTGTCAATCCCGGCAACGGCAGTAGGGGAGAGGTCAGGTGCTACCGGGCCTCTGACGGGGCGCTGCTCTGGACCCGGTACGTGGACCCGTATGATAGCAATGGCACCGTTTTGGATGTGTCCACACCGGCGGTATACGGCGACTTTGCCTGCGTCGTGGCGAGCGAGCACTGGACGGGCGCTGAGGCTGGCGGTACCGGGATTGAGGATACCTACGGACGCGCCCACTGCTTCGCGCTGAGCTACGCCTGGAACGCGGGCGATCAGGGCGGGCCGCAGTGGGTATACCCCAGTCCTTCGACTGACCCCAACGGGGACAGCGAGACCGACACGGCAATTGCCGAGCCCGCCAAGTCACTGCCGCCGTTCCAGGACCCATACTG
>JBDKRC010000255.1:0-36159 GCA_039683575.1 Armatimonadia bacterium
CAGTATGGCGCGGATCAGCGGCTCCGGCCAACCGAAGAAGGCCCCGACGATGATCTTCACGACAATGAACACCAGCAGGAAGGCCGTGCCGCAGCGGGGATGCAGGGCGCTGTAGAGCAGCGAGTTCTGCAACGTAACCGGCTTGCCGTCTTCATAGCAGTTGATCGTGGCGTGCTCGGCGCCATGGTACTGAAACAACCGGCGAATGTCGGGCAGCAGCGAGATGACGCCGATGTAGCTGCCGATGATCACAAGCCGCACGAGGCCCTCGATGAGGTTATTGCAGATCCCCTGCCAGACGGTCCCCAGCGTTGCCGGAGCGGGCAGCCAGCCAACGATCAGAGTCGGCAGAATCATGAACAGGCCCACGCCAATGAGCATTGAGGGCAGGAGTGCAAGCCAGATGGCCCAGCCCATGTCCTGCTGCTTCTTCGGTGTCTTGGGCTTGCGGCGCTTCTTGCCGTCATCAAGCACGCTCGGTACAACCTCAGCAGCCGCGGCTTCCTCAGCCTGCTTCTGCTCAAGCTGCATTTGCTCATCAACGAGCACATTGAACGAAAACATCAGCGAGCGAATGCCCAGGGTCAGTGTGTCCACCAGGGCGACATTCCCGCGCACGAGTGGCCATTTCGCCCACTTGTAGCGGTGGGTGAAGTCCTGGATCTCCTGGCGGATGACCGCAACGACGCCATCTTTGCGCTGCACTGCGGCGGCCCAAGCATCGGTGCCCCGCATCATGACGCCTTCCATGATGGCCTGCCCGCCGTAGAAATGCTTTTCTTCAGGCATGATGTTGTCCAGTGGCGACAACCCAGGCCGGGCTGGCCTGGGTTGTCTGATGAGCTTCAACTGAGGGGGGCGTTACTTCTTCTGGCCGTAGCGCTCCTGAAGCTGGTAGCGCTTGATGAAGCGCTCCACGCGACCCTCGGTGTCCATGATCTTCTGCGTGCCGGTATAGAAGGGGTGGCACTTGCTGCAGATTTCAACGCGGAGTTCGGGCTTGACCGAATGCGTCTGGAAGGTCTCGCCGCAAGCGCAAGTCACCTTGCACTCCTGGTAATTCGGGTGGATGCCTGCCTTCATTGTCTTCAACTCCCGCTATGGATGCCAGGCGGCGGCAACAGCCGCGAGCCCGTGCTTATCTATCGGTTGCAAACAGGTGGATATTATACCAGTTTTCGGCCCCGCAGGCAACCGCAAAAGCGCGGCCACGCCCCTCGCGGGGATCGACAGATCCCCTTCCCACCAGCACTGCGCGAACTGCCCTGGGGGCAATCAGAGGTTGCTTCGCGATTTCGTGGCTGTTGGCTTGGCGGCAGCTTTCAGCTTGGCCGTCGCGGCAGGCGCCTTGGGCGCTGGCTTGTAGAAGGCCACGTAGCCGCCGGTTAGCTCCGCCGTGCCGAGGGTGCCCCCGAGGTTGGACAGCAGCATCAGCTTGCCGTTCTGGTTCACGGCCACGCCAATGTGCTGGTTGCGTCGCGGGCCATACGTGAAGGGCCAGACAAGAATGTCGCCCGGGCGAGCGAGGCCGTCCTTGCGGGCCACATAGCCCCGCTCAGGCAGCCGGTTCAGCCACATCGCGGCATCGCCCAGACCCCACCCCAACGCCTCGCGCATCGTGCGGGCGCAGCGGTTCGGGGCATGGGTAACCCTCGCCGTGGCGAGCTTCTCAACTGCCTGCCCGATCTCGTTGTCGCGAGGATAGGTCAGTACGAGGTTGCCGAAGATGCCCGTGGTCATGCCCGAGGTGAAGCTCTCGCGCCACTTATGCAGTCGCGACAGCCGCATCGAGTTAACAGGGTTCTGCTTGGCCGCAGAGGCCTGCGCGTCCATCTCGCCAAGACGCAGCACTCCGACGTACTCGTCATCCTTGACCTGTCCGGCGTTGTCCTGGGCAGGCCCCAGTTCAGGCGGAATGATGGGGAAGAGGTCATACGCCGCCCTGCTTGTCTGGGCTGAAGCGACTTCCTCCACGGCGGGTGCCAGCGGATCGGCCTCATCAATTTCTGTCAACGGGGCTGCCAGTACCAGCCACTCCAGGGAGGCATAGGTATCATCCGGGCAGTAGCCCTCACGGGCCACGACAATCATCTCAACGCGCGCCAACCCAGTCTCAACGACGGGCTCAACACTATTGATGAACCCCTCGAGCGTCACGCCAGGGTAGCTGTCGAAGCTGACGCGCACCGGCGCGCCCTTGGGGAAGTTCGCCACATCTTTCGGATCGATGTCGCTGTAGACACGGGCCCACTCGCGGTTCGCAACCTCCAAAAGCGGCTGGCCGGGCTTGACCTGAGCGCCTGGCGCGGCGATCTGGCGAACCACGAGACCGTCACCGGGCGCCGACTGGTCGATCCAGCGAGGGTCGGCCAGGCGCTTGACTTCCTGCGGCACCGACGGGATCTCAGATTGAGACTGCAAGGCGAAGCGGGGAGAATCCGAGCGCGGTAGCCGCCGCAGTTCCGGGCGCGGGCGTCGCGTCGGTGACGGGAAAGACTCCGCCACACGCGGTGTAGCTGCCCGGCGCACGTAAGCCGGAGCTTCCGCGGCACGTCGCGGACTCGGCGCAACCGCCGCCTGATGCGCGGGCTGGCGTACCACGGCCTCGGCCCGCGCGGCCAATGTCGCCGCGCTCGAGCGCGCCTGGCTTACTTGCTCGTCAAGCTGGTCCTGCAGCGCGGCTACACGCTCTGTGGCCATCTCGCGGGCATGAACGGCCTCTGAGCGCTTGCGTTGCAGATCCTGCACTTCGTCACTGAGCGAGGAGACCTTGGCCTGCGCAGACTCGTACACGTTACGCGCGAGCACGCCCTGGTTGTACAGGCGCTCACGCGCGGCGGCGTCGTCCTTGGCTGCAGCCAGGTCTTCTTGCGCCCCGTCCAATTGCTTGTCAACCCGCGCCAGTGACTGCGTCAACTCGCTAACGCGGTCATGGGCCTCTGAGAGTTCGTTGGTAAGCCGCGTGACGCTGCGTACCGATGAGGATTGTACGGCTTTGCGTTCGGCTGACGGCGCTGGGGGCAGTGCGGCGAGCCCATTGGCTGGTGCCAGTGCCGAATGCGGAGCCTGGGCAGTGAGATCAGCGCGCGGCGCGGGACCAAGTGTGGCCTGCGGGGCGACTGCAACCCTACGTGGGGCCGGACGGATGCCCAGCAGGCGCTGGATGGCCGTCGGCTTCGGAAAGTCAGCGGGGGGCAAAGGCGGAAGGCCAGCCTGCCGCGGCGCGATGACGAACGGACCGTTGGCAAAGCGCGACATGGCGCTCTCGCCGATTTTGAGGTCCGACAGAATGCCGAGATCATACAGCCGCACGAGCGGCTGCCCGGCGCGCGTCAGACCGTCGCCACTATACAGGTACTCGACGACGCCCGCGGCCTGCGCCCGGATGACATAGAAAGCGGTGCGGCGCATGGCCTGCTCGGGATCGATGCGTCCCTTGCCAACCTCAACCCGCCCCACCGGCATCCGCGACAGGGACTTCGGCTCGGGCAGCGCAACCAGGGCGTGGGATGGCTTCTGCCGTGCCTCGACCGGCACAGGGCGCTTGGCCCTGGCAGAGCTGCCCCAGGCCTCGGGGAGTTCGTCGGCAAAGGGTGAAGGGGTGACCGCAGGCGTAGCGGGCGGCAGAGCCGCCTGCAGGGGTGCAAGACACAGTAGAGTGATTGCCAGCGCAGGCAGCAGAAAGCGCCCGAGCGTGACGCGCGTTTGGTTCTTCATGTTGTTCTTCATATAAGACAAACCAGCGACTAAAATGGTTCGGAGTTGGGCACGTTTTGAGGCGATAGGTTCCCGCCCCGAACCGTACGGCAGCCTACCACATGCCCAGTTCCCGCATTGTGCGCTTCAGGTAATCCAGATCGCGTTGGCCGGCTACGCTTGGGTCACCGAGGCCACAGTACTCGCAGCAAACATGCCCCTGGTAGCCCGAATCGCGCACTGCGCGCAGGATCCGGTAGTAGTCCAGATGGCCGTTGTCGAGCATATAGGAGTAGTCAGTACCGCCGCCTGCGAGCCGCCGGCAGTTCTTGGCATGGACGTAACCAAGCCGACCGGTGAGCATTTCAACCGCCGAAACGGCGTCTTCGGCATGCGGTGTACCATACATATTGCCTGCGTCAAGGTTCGCTGTCAATAGCTGGCTGCCCACTGCGTCGAGAATTCGCAGGGTCGAGGCAGCGGTATCGTGCAGTGCGTGCATGTGTATCTCATAAGAACATGTCATATTAAGGCTCTCAAGTTCCCGCATGACCTGCTTGAAAGCCTCCGCAGCCCGCTCGTAGTGAACGTCAGTGGCCACCTGAGAGCCGCTCTGAGACCGGTCTTCGCCCCAAAGCGCGCCCACGCCCGAATTGATCTTCTCGACCCCCAGGTCCTTGAGGTGGGGGAGACCGGCCAGGAGCTTGTCCAGCGACGCCTGCGCCGCGTCACGATCGTCCTGAATGACGTCAGCGCTCCAGGCCGCCACGGGGGCCGTGACGCCGTACTTGGCCATGGTATCGCCAATCCATGACTTAGCCTCAGCGAGGTCCTGATCGCGGAAGTGGCACGGACAGAGCTCAATACCTTCCCAGCCGTGCTCCCGGGCCTTGCGGCAGGCCCGTTCGAAGTCGTAGCCGCGGTACGTATAGGCATTCATGAGGATCATAATGTCGCCTCCGGGGTTAAGAGCGTCAGGGCGTCTGCTTCGATTTGCAGTGACAGGGGACCTTCTTGAAGGGTCACTGCCGGAGTATGGGGAAGCTATGGTCTTGACGGGGATGGGGGACACCACAGGAGGATTTGTGACATGCGTTGGCTTCTTGCAGCATTACTCATCACGGTACTAACCGCTGGCTTTGCGGCAGCGGACCTCGCTGTAGTTCAGGACGGGCAGGCGAAGGCTCAGATAGTCATCGCCTCAGCGGCCCCCGAAGCCGTCGAGGCCGCCGAAGCCCTGCAGAAGTACTTCCGGGCCATGAGCGGCGCAGAACTCGGGCTGGTGCCCACCGAGCAGCAACCCGCTCAGTTCAAACGCCCCGCTGGCCCCGCAGTAATCGTGGCCGCCCCCGAGTACCTCAACGCGCTGGGGCTCCCTGCCGCCACCGCCCTTCTCGCGAAGGTCCGGGACGATGGCTTCATGATCTGGTCCGATGGCAGCCAGACCGTCGTAATCAGCGCCAAGAAGCCCACAGCCCTGGTCTTCGCCGCCTATGAGCTCCTGCAGAAGCTGGGTTGCCGCTGGTTCTTCCCTGGCGAACTGGGCGAGGAGATACCGCAACTGAAGACCATCCGCCTCAGCGCCCTCGCCGAGGTTCAGAACCCCGGCATGGTTGACCGCAACATGTGGTATGCCTACGGCGGCCGCCCCGACTGGCAGAAGAACGGCTACCTGCTCTGGCGCAAGCAAAACCGCATGGGCGGCCTTGGTTTCAGCGCCGGGCACAATCTCGCGCGGATCGTCCCGCCCAGCCTCTATGCAACCCACCCGGAGTACTTCCCCCTGCAGGGCGGCAAGCGCGTGAACCCCACCGAGAGCAACAACTGGCAGCCCTGCACGAGTAACCCCGAAGTCATTGCGCTGGCCGTGGCGGCCGCTGACGCGTATTTCAAGGAGAACCCTGACGCCTCGAGCTTCTCGCTCTCGCCCAACGACGGCTACGGCTGGTGCGAGTGTGACAACTGCAAGGCCCAGGACCCGGCCGACCAGCGCCAGCAGCGCAACCAGTACAAGGGCCGCCGCACCCTTCTCTTCGTCAACGCCGTTGCCCGGCAGATCGCCCCGAAGCATCCCGGTAAGTACCTGGCCTGGTACGCTTACGCCGGAACGGTCGAGCCTCCCACCGACGTACGGGCCGAGCCGAACGTTCTCACCTCATTGGCCCACTACGGCTACTGCGGCTGCAATGTGCATCCCATGGCCGACCCGAACTGCCCGCTGAACGTGAAGTTCATGGGCATCATGGACGGCTGGAGCAAGCAGGCCGACAAGCTGATGATTCGCGAGTACTGGAGCATGCTGTGCCCCGAAGAGGACGCCATGGGCCGGATAGCCACGGCGTACGCCCTGGCCGAGGACATTCCACTGCTGGTCAAGCGGGGCTTCATCGGCGCGAGCGCCGAGAGCGAGCCGGAATGTGGTTCCTCCGCGCTCAATTTCTACCTCGCCGCCAAGTTCATGTGGAATTCCGAGCAGTCGCTTGAACCGATTCTGGCAGACTACTACCAGGGCATGTACGGCCCAGCCGCCAAACCCATGCGCGACTTCTTCGAGGGGATCGTGGGGAAATGCCGCGAGCGCAACCACCGCGGGAATTTCTTCACCGACGAGGAGTACCCGGCGATGGCCGCCGAGATTGAGAAGATCGCGCCCCTTGCCGCCACCGACAAGCAGCGCGGGCGCATCAAGATGACGCAGGACTTCGTGAAGTATACGACGCTCTTGCACCAGTACAATCTCAAGCCGACCAAGGCGTTGCGTGAGGAGATCGACGCCTTCGTCGCCGAGGTTGAGCGCCAGCAGCTATTCACCATGGACACGGTGATGCACAAGGCGACCTTCAGCAAGCGCAGCAGCGCCGCGGCAATCAAGGAAGCCGAGAAGCTGGCGGTCAAACCAACTCGTCTCGCCGTACCGGAAGCCCAACTCCTGCCGAAGCTCGCTCAGGCCGCCCCGACAGCGCGCGGCAAGCACGTCTTTGCCCTGTTGGTAGCACCAGGGGAGGGTCTGGAGGCCACCGTTGCCGTCCGCCGCCTGGGACGCTACACCGTCCCGACCGCATGGGCGCTGGTCGGCCCCGACGCGAAGCTCCTCCAGCAGGGAGAGGCCACGATTGAGGAGCCGACGGTAATCTCCTTGCCGCAGGCGCAGCCGGGCACCTACACCATCGTGGTAGACAGTGGCCAGAATGCCTGCCGGGTTACCGCCAAGAACCGCGGCCTCTCGCTTGTGGGTCAGCAGTTCGACCTGCTCGGCGGGCAGCCCGTTCAGTATGTCTACGTCCCGGCCGGCACAAAGAGCTTCAGCGTGCGCCTTGAGACCGGCGCGCCTGGTGAAACAGGAATGCTGGTAGTGCTGGATCCGTCCGGAGCCAAGGTAGCGGAGGGCGACACCACGCAGACGGGCCTCGTCGAACTCAAGGTCACAGTCCCAGACGGCATGGCCGGCAAGCTCTGGCAGATCCAGATTGCTCCGGCCCCGACGGGCGTCATGGAAGACCTGAAACTGAGCCTCGGTGAGGGCCTCGCACCCTACATAGCCGTCGAGCCCGCCAGATTGCTAATCTCCGAGTAACCTGCGCCTAACGGTAGGAGCGGTCCCCTGACCGCGATTTCGGCTGTCAGGCCCGCTCCTACCCTCCCCAGCGCTCCGGCCACTTCTCCCGGTACTCCTCGGCCAGCAGCCCCATGACGATCAGGTCCTGGTACCTGCCGTGCCTGAAGATGGCCTCACGCCGCCGTCCCTCGTGCACAAATCCCACCTTCTCGTAGCAGCGGATGGCGCGGGCGTTCTCCGCAAACACATCCAGCTGAATACGGTGCAGGTTGCATTGGGTGAACCCGAAGCCGCAAAGCGTAAGCATCGCGTCGGTTCCATAGCCGCCGTTCCAGTACTCCTTGTCCCCGATACTGATCCCCAGACTCGCCCAGCCGTCGAGGTGGTTGATGGAAACGAGACCACATGAGCCGATGAGTTTGCCATCGTGGGTCTCGATTGCCATGTGTAGTTCCTTGAGCGGATCGTGTTCCTTCTCCAGCCAGTGCCGCTCATCGCGCAGCGAGATCGGAAACCGCATCCCAAGGTACTTGGTCACCTCGGGATCATTCATCCACCGGTGCAGTGCTTCGAGGTCCGTTTCCTCCAGCGCCCGTAGCGCGACCTTATCGCCTCTGATCATGACATTGCTCCTGTGCGCAGGTTAACACCCCTATAGCGTGAGGCCCCTTCGGCCCTAAACGGCTCAGAAAAGTATTGACCAATCGAACATTATTGTATATACAGATGTCATTGAACGCTAAGAATAGACTGTGAGGTGGCATCATGAGCCAGACCAAGCGCATCGAGACAGCCGAACAGCTTTTCGCGGTGATGGGTGACCTGCGTCGGATGCGGATTCTGGAGATCCTCACCGAACGCCAGGCGTCGGCCAAGGAGCTTGCCACGCTGATTCAGGAGTCGCCGCAGACCACGCACTACCATACCAAGCTGCTTGAGAAGGCCGGCCTGATCGAAATCGTGGAGAAGCGGGAGGTGCGGGGAGCGCTGGAGAAGTTCTACCGCGCGGTGGCAGACCGTTTTGAAGTGGTGGATTCAGTGGGGAAGGGACTGTCGGAGCCGGGGATCTGGGTGGAGACGCTGCGAAACTTCCTTGACCTTGGTCGCTATGGAGACGAGGAAGACGGGGAGGGTGTGCGTGTGGTGAACATGCTCGCCATCCGAACCGATCCTGCGCGCCTGGCGGAGTTCGAGAAGCGGCTGGGCGAGTTGATCCAGGAGTTCCAGGCGCTGGAGGAGCAAACCGGGCCGCGCTTTGGGTTTGTCCAGGCGCTCTTCCCGATCTCAGACGACGCCCCGCTGCCCGAGCGCCCGGAGGTCTTCTCGCAGTCGCCTGAATAGGTACGCGGCGCTACTGCCGCCGGCTGGCCACCCAGCAGTCTATTCGCCCCGTCTGCCATTCGGCATTGAGGCGGATATCGTCAGCGCCGGCCAGTCCGCCCGGCTCCGAAGGTGGGGGAGGGGAGGCCGCGGGGACGATCTCCCACCAGCACTTGCAGTCATGGTTGTGCTCGTGGTGGACCACAAACCCCGCCTCACGCAGCACGGGCTCGATCCAGCCCATGCAGTGCTCACAATAGTCATGGTAATTCGCCTGCCCGTGGGCCTTGAGCAGCCCCTGTGACGGGCAGGCGTACATGTCTATGCGGAAGGCATCGGGCGTGCGGACCGAGGTGTAACCCGCCTCCTCCTCGGCCAGCGTATGGCCCCAGTACTCCTCCATCCCATCGAAGCCGTTGGGAATTATGAGTTCCCGCGCGTGAAGCTGCGAATCCTGCGAGATGCACTCTTCCCAGTAAGCCCGAAGCCCTTCCTCGCCCTGAGTGCGGCGCAGGTACTCAAACGTCCAGTCGTAGATCAGTATGAACTCAGCGCAGCCGATCATGAGCGGTCACCCCGGGTAAACACCTGCCGACACGTTCCCCTGCCGCCCTCGACCTTCACTCCAATCCCCGCCGGTTCGCAGAACGCCGCCGACACATGGGTGCAGTGCTCGCAGTACAGCGGCATGATCTCGCGCCCGTGCGCGCGCAGGTGCTTGATTGCCGGGCAAGTGTGAACGGTCAAGACCAACGCCTCCTCCGCAAGCTCCAGCGACACCTTCGCCCCCGGCTCCTCGGCGTAGAAGCTCTCCCAATAGTCCCGCAGGGCAGGCAGGCCGCCTTCTTTCAGCCGCTCTGTCAGGGGGGCATAGTGCTGCCGCCCGAGCGCCCGCCAGTACTCCCGCAGACCGCCCTCCCCGCAGCGTTCGAGCATCCACCGGAAGGTGGCATTGATGGCGAAATAGAAGTCCGGCGCAGCCATGGGGCCTCCTTACGCAACGCTCCCGGTCAGACTAACCTTCTCGCAGTTCACCTGCTTGACTGTCTCGGCCATCGTGCCCGCAGGATCGGTGAACACGCACCCGCTCACCGCCACCCTGTCGCAGTCAGTGAGGCTGATTGCCACGCCACGGGTATTGCGGAAGCTGCACCCGCTGATGCTCAGCCCGGTGCAGGCCTCGGCGGTGATGGCCCCCTCACAATTCTCCGCCACGATGCCACTGATCGCGCATCCGTCAACCTGCCGCAACTCAATCCCGCCCGGCGTCACGCCGTAGTCCGGGTTGTTATCCAGAATAGTCGCATTGATTGCGATATGCTCGCAATTCTCGGCCACGATATTGCGCCTGTGTCCTGACACATGCGTGTTGTTGCCGAGTACGATCCCACGTGCGTAGCGGCACAGGATGTTAACTTCCTGGCTGCTGATCAGGTTGCCGCTGACCGTCAGCAGGCCCACTTTCAGCATATTCTGCGCATTGATCCCCTCGAGCCGCACATTGGCCCCATCCGGCGTCGGTGTGGCCTGAATGGTATTGCCGCAGATGGCGCCCTCGCGGATCCCGATAGGCCCCGCGATGAACCACACATCGCCCGCCGGCCCGGTCTCATCGTCAGGATCGCGGTTGTACTCGATGTCGTTGCCCACAATCTGGACGTTCCTGACATTGCCCTCGACGATCTTGATCCCGCCGCGGAAGTTGTAGCTGATGTGACAGCCGTGGATGTTGATCTGGTGCAGGTTCACATCATCGAGGAAGACGCCGATGCCGTAGTTGTGGTACACATGACAGTCCGCGATGATGATGTTGCGGTTGTGGTTCGGGATGTGAATGCCATGCAGGCACTCGCGGACAGTCACCCGCGAGATGATAGCCATGTACGTGTGCTCGAGCCGGATACCGTCACCTCCGGCGCTGCTGCCCACGATCTCAATGTCCGACACGAGCGGCATCAACTCCGCAGCACCCACCTCCGGGGTCAGTTCCTCCGGGCTGGCGCTGCCTTTGTGGGTCCCGATGATGTGCAGCGCGGGCTCGTCGGAATAGTTCAGAAGCCGCGCACCGGCAGACCGGATGAAGGTCTGCTTCCGCTGGTCCAGGCGCACCTTCAGGCCAGTCCCGAGGCGATAGTCGCCCTGCGGGAAGAAGACGATCCCGTGAGTCTCGTCCAGCGCGCGTTGGATCGCCGGGCTGTCATCGGCCTCCCCGTCGCCGATGGCGCCGAAGTCTTTGACGTTGATGTAGTTTTCCATGGTGTTCTCCTGCAGTTGTGGGTATCAGAACCCTACCGTGACCGTCGCAGGGGTGAAGCTCGCACTGGCGGTGGCCCCACTGCAGACATCCCGCACGGTGAGCTTCCACGTCCCCTGCACGTCGTTCAGAGCCATCAGGAAGCTGCCAGCGACGGGCTTGCTGCCGAGGATGAGGTTGCGGGCGTAGTCGCGATATTCCTTGCCGTCCGGCCCCGTCACCGTCAGCCGCACGACCTGCTTACGGTTGTCATTGCCATTCTTCAGGCTGACATTGTAGCGCACTACCCCTCCAGCCTTCTGCAAAGGCTCTGCAAGCGTGAGTTGCGGTGCCGCGAGCGGCTCGGGCGACAGGCAGTACACTCGCGCCTGCTGGCCCTCAAACGTCGTCTTCACTTCCTGGCGCTTGCCCAGCGCTTCGCCCTTCCGCATGTCATAGACATACCAGTTCACTGGCAGCTTTACCGTCGCCAGTTCGTCCTTGTCCCCGGGTCCGCGCTGCAGTCCCAGATAGATCAGGTCCCAGGCCCGATTCCGTGTCACTTCCACATTCGCAGCCTGCCCCGAGGCAAACTGCACTGGGTACTGGGGCTTCACGCCCGCGCCGCCCACAATCGCGAGCAGGATGGCCCGGATCTGCTTCTCGCCGGGGCTGTGGAACGTCCGCTCGCTCTCATACGGCCGCAGGTCAGCGTTCAGGTACCACGCCTGCCCTTTGCCGACCTTGTTCTGCAGCAGAGCCGGTGCCTTCGATGCACCAGCCGAAGTCGCGCCAGCGGTTGCCCCCGCGGCTGTGATCGCCTCTGCTGCGCTCAGCTTCACCTCCGGGGCCTCCGCGCCCGGCACGGTGACATTCAGCCCGAGCGTTGTGTCCGGCTGCCCGCCCCGCTGCAGCCCGAACAGGCTGTCCAGCATCCCCGGCGACTGCTTGCGGCATAGCCCGTCCAGCACCCCGACGTTGTAGTCGGCGATAACCGTCCCGCCATTCTTGACGAAAGTCCCCAACTCCGCCTTTTCCTTCGCCGTAATGGCGAAGGACTCGGGCAGAATGACCACCTTATACCGCTCAAAGTCGTTCTTCGGGTTGTTGAGCAGCCCGCTCTCGATCTGCTCGGTCGCCACGAAGTTGTACTGCAGCCCGCAGTCTTCCAGCAGCTTCACCCACACGTCGCGCACGTCTTTGTGCTCTTCCTCTTTCGAGAGCAGTTGCGCCCCATTGATGGCCGCCTGGCTGTAATGTATGGCTATGCCATCATGCTGCCACGAGCCCGCGCGGACCTGATCCCAGATACCCTTCCGGAACTCCTCGCACAGCGCCAGAGTATCCCGGCCGGACTCGCTGAAAGTGAAGTCGTTGTAGTAGAAGATCGAGGTCGTCCACGCGCTGACGCTCTGCGTGTCATGCAGCAGACACCAGAACATGTTGTACTCAATCTGCCGCCCCGCCTGCCAGTAGCCCGCGTAGTACGGCGTCTGCTGCACGCCGGTATACGGCGCGAAGGAGCGCCGCATCTCGTTCGACCAGCCCGTATTGTAGGCATGGTAGTAGTTGAAGCCCCTGGACATCTTCCACCAGTCCATGCCGTTGCCGGCCCGCGGCTCCTGGGTGCCCGAGAGCCCCGCCCGCGCCGCCGGGTCAACCTTCTTCAGGTTCTGCTCGACCTCAGCACAGAATCCCGCCATCGTGTCGTTCATGAACTCCCGGAACTCCGCCCAACCAGCCGCGTTGTCACGGGCCTTGGCCTCATCGAGCGTCAGCGGCATGACCTCGTCCCAGGTCGGGTAAGTGGTGTCCCAGGCCTTGTTGAGCGCCTCGACCGACGCGTAGCGCTTCTTCAGCCACTCCCGGAAGTCCGCCAAACTGCGCGGGTCGAAGTCGAAGTCATAGTACCGCGTATAGTGCGTCAGGCTCATCTCGTCGCCCATGCAGTAGTCGTACGGACTCCCGAGCGCGAGGTCGTCCTTCGCTACCTGTTCCATGCGCGCCATGACCTTCGCCCGCCACTCGCGGTCCGCCAGCGACGGCGTGCGGACCAGGTACTGCTTGTCCTTGGTCTGTTGGTACTTGGCCGACTTGCCGGCGAAGTCTTTCTCCATGAAGTCCGCGACATCTTTGCCCATGTTCCCGAGCAGGCCCAGATGCGCGTAGTTGATGTTGTGCCACAGGTTCTCCCACGTCTTCCCGTTACCGGTCTCGACGCTGCCACCGAAGGCAATATCAACCAATGCCTCAACCCGCGGCGCGAGGTGCTCGTTCAGGTACTCCGACCGCCAGGGGAAGATCCCATTCCAACTCGTCAGCTTGAATCGTTCCCAGTCGCGCGGCGCCACACACAGCACCTTCGCATACGCCACATCGGTCTGCCCCTGCGGCCCTGCCGCAACGACCTGCCACTGCAGTCCCTGCGACCGCAGTTCCTGCGGATTGGCCGTGAAGGTCTGTTCCTCCAACCCACCCAACGGCCGCGTCTCCTGCCACAGCAGTCGCCCATGCGTGTCAGTCAACTTGGCGCTCAGCGAGTACCCGGCCTGCAGCGGCGCCAGCCCGTCCAGCGCCACCGTGAGCTTCAGCGGCTCCGTCGGGGCAAACGCCACATCATATAGCTGCCCCTTCCGGTCCGCCCGCGTGCCCATGACTGTCGTCTTCTCAGGCGTCAGTGCCTTCACCGCCAGCGGTGCCGTCGTCTGCACATAGGTCTGCGCCCACGCCACATGCGCCCCGGCTGGATTGCTGACGATCACATTCACCGTGTTCAGCCCTGCCGGCAGCGTGGCCGGCACGGGTATCCGCACCTCGGCCTCCTCGCCGTGTCGCGCCACTTCGGCGCCCGGTAGTGCTTCCCCCCACCGGTTGCGGAAGTCCGCCATGACCTTCAGTTCGCCTGCGGGCGCCTTCAGACGCAGCAGCACCTCCGCCTTCTCACCATACCGGTGCTCTCTGAGAGGCTCAAGCGATACCAAATCCACTCCCGTATCCCGCTTCGCCGCCCACGCCGACAGCCGCGCCAGCAGCGCATAGTATGGCTCCCAGTACTCCCAGGTCATGTTCTTGTAGTCATCGCGCAGGAACGCGCCACGGTACGAGAAGATGGGGATCAGCCCGGCGTAGCCCCGGTACGACATCGCATGGGTCAGCGTGTCATACGTCAGCACCGCCGTCCGCCCCTCGCCGAGCTTGTTGGTCACCAAGAGCGGCTTCCCGTCCTCCCACGTCGCCAGGACCTGCCCGGTGGGCTCGGAGGTATAAGACATGCGCCGCGTAGGAGGCAGGATATCCCACGGCAGCCCCGCCGTCAGTGGCGAGGCCTCCGTCGGCAGCCACTTGCTGTAGGCCCACATGCTGCGATCCTTGGCCACGCCCAGGATCGGCGCCAGCTCTTCGCCGTCTTTCACGCCATCCGGCTCAATGGCAATCAACCCCGCCCCCGCCTTGACCTGCTCCATCAGCGCCGCCCGCGTCTCGGGCTTGAAGTGCGTGTTCCAGTTGAACCCCGAAATGATGAACAGGTCGTACTTGTTGGCCTTCAGATAGTCCAGCAGGCGCTTGTTGGCCTGTTCCGGCGTCGAAATCGAGCGGTCTCCGCAGTACAGTTCCTCGTCCCAGAACATGGTCCGGAACTTCACATACGTCAGGTCCATCTGCAGCCGCTGCTTGAGCTCGATTACCTCGCGGGCCACAAAGTCATCGCACAGCACAATCGCCTTGATAGGCCCACCTGCCAGCGGATTCCCCCACGGGACGTGCGGTGTCACCACCTCATCGCTCAGGTCATGGCGCGGCAGCGCCACCTTCTCCTCCGCGCCCAGCCCGACGCGCTCTTCGAGCGGCTTGCGGGTGTATGCGATCTGCCCGCCGCCCCGGCTGAAGGGCCGCTCGAAGTCATCCAGCACCCTCCCGGCGCGGCTGAGCTGCACGTTCACCACGTACGACCCCGCGGCCAGCGCGCCCAGAGCCCCCGACGTCTCGCCAGGCTTGGCCCCTGTAACCTCAAACCCCGCTACTGGCCGCCAATCCCCCTGCGGCAATGACCGGAAGCGAATGTTGGCCTGCACCGGCGCAGAGGCCGGATTGGCCAGTTGCACCCGCACCGTCACCTTCGTGGGCTCGGCGTCGTTGTCAAAGCTGATGCTGCCGATGGCCTCGCCCACGACCCCATCCACCCGCGCCTGCCCCGCAAAGGGCAGCAGCGTGACATCTGTCTCGAAAGACTGCCCGGCCTTCAGCGGCATCCGGTTGTAGCGCCACTCGTGCGTGGCAGTCGGGCTCCCGACCCCTGCCCAGTGGTACACGCAGTTCAGGTACTTGAAGTCCATCGTCGCGGCCAGTCCCGCCTTCTCGCTGCAGACCGCCGTCCAGCCCCGGGCCAGGTTGTAATGCCACACATCGCTCTGCTTCGGGGCCTTGCCGGGCTCGAACACGAACTCCTTCACGCCCTCCTCGGTGGGCGTGTAGTACCGGTTGGTCTGCCCCGGCACCCCCAGGAAGTTGTGGCCCCACAGTCCGTACGTGTAGTCGGTCTGCGAAGACGGCTCATTCTGCAGCTTGTAATGCACCCGCACCACCGCGCTGTCGCGGCTGATCTCGACGCGCTTGGTGAGCGTGGTGAAGCTCATCATCCCGCCCGCCCCCGTCACCGACAGCTCCACCCACGCGGTCTTGTCGTCTCCGCCCATGCGGTAGCTGTAGGGCCGCTCGGCGAACATGTATGGCGGCGCCCAGAGCTGGTCCCGCAGCAGTCCATACCCCGCCCCCCCCGACCCCACCAACTCCGCTTGCGCGGGCTTATACAGCAAGCTCCGGCACATCCCGCCGCTCAGCGGGCCGAACACCAGCCGGATCACTGAGTTCTCCAGGATGACATCCGGCTTGCCGTCCTTGTCCACGTCAACCTCACGCGCCGAAGGCTTGGCATCGTTAACAAGGGGGATGGTGATCTCCGGCGGTCCCTGCTTGGTGGCCACCGAGCCAAACAGCTCTATCTCGCCAATCGACAGCAGCCCCGAGGTGTTGAAGACCAGCCGGAGCTTGTCGGTTGTGGTAGTGAAGTCTTTGACTTCCAGCTTGAAGTTGCTTTCCTGGGTCGGCCCCCAGAACCCCGTGCCGGTGCCCAGATCGCGGTAGTTGCCAAACTCCAGCGCCTGCACCGTCCACTTCGCCAGCTTGTAGTTGTTATTGGGCCGCGAGACGTGCACGGCCACCCCGGTCACCTGTGACGCCTGCGCCAGGTCCAGATCGAGCGTGATCGTCCCGCCGGCATAGATCACGCGTTTGGTGGTGACGCCGTCAGCCAGGTCGCGCCCGGTCTTGTCCGTCCAGTCGGCGCTCAGGTACCTGCTGTCTGTGCGGTAGCCCCACCCGTCCAGCTTGGCCGCGCCCTGTGCGAAAGCCGGACTGAGCAGTACAGCAATAAGGAACACCCCGAGAATGATCTGGCGCACGATGAGCCTCCTGAAGCAGTAAGGGCGGCATAGCTTACGCAGGCGAATATTGCTCCAGGTCACGCCCAATCACCTTCTCTTGCCTTCCCGTTGCGCCAGTTGTCTGCCTGTGCTATGATTCATGTCTCACAAGGGCCGTAACCGTGCGCGGGAGGCCGTTGCCCACATGAACTACGTTCATCTAGTAGTACTGGCCTGTATCGCCATGGCGATAGTCATCGGGATCGTCTATCAGTCCCTCGCCTACGCACGCGGCCGCCTGCTCATTTCGCGACGTCAATTCGTATTGCGGCTGATCAACGGCCTGCTACTGCTCGCCACCATCGCCCTGATCTTCTATGTGCCGTTCCTGATGCAGCGAGCGCCTGACGTCCGCCTGTTACTGGCCTACTGGGGTATTCTCACGCTGCTGCCGCTAATCGTGGTCGTTCTGGCCTTTCTGGACCTGCGAGAGCTTTCCAGGACTCGACACCGCCACCAGGCGGAACTGTACCGCAATCTCGCTAACCTGGAGCAGGAACTGCGCTCCAAGGAGACTGGGCCCCGCTCATGAACCCGCGGTACCTTCAGCGCGCGGTTGAACTGGCCACCCGTGGTCTGGGCCGCACTGCCCCGAACCCACCTGTCGGCGCGGTCATAGTCAACACCGCTGGCGAAATCGTCGGCGAGGGCTTCCATCCCCGCGCCGGCGAGCCACATGCCGAGGCCCTGGCACTGCGCGCCGCCGGTGATGCCGCCGCAGGGGCTGACCTGTACTGCACGCTGGAGCCTTGCTGCCATCATGGCCGCACCCCGCCCTGCACCGAAGCGATCATCGCCGCCGGCATCCGGCGGGTCTGCTACGCCATGCAGGACCCCGACCCGCGTTGCGCCGGAGGTGGGGCAGAGGCCCTGCGCGCCGCCGGCCTCGAGGTCTCGGGTCCGCATGTTGACGAGACGGTAACCGAACTCTACGAGCCTTATCTGAAGCACAAACAGACGGGCCTGCCCTTTGTCACCCTCAAGCTGGCCTGCAGCCTCGATGGCAAGGTAGCGACCCGCACCGGTGATTCCCGCTGGATCACCTGCGAAGCCTCTCGCGCCCTCGTCCACCGCTGGCGTGACCAGAGCGACGCCATTATGGTCGGCATCGGCACAGTTCTGGCCGACGACCCCCGCCTCACGGTTCGCTTGGCCGAAGACGCGCCCTCTTCTGCAAGGCGGGGGCTCGTACCCCGCGGGGACCGCCAGCCCCTGCGGGTGGTCGTGGACAGCACCGCCAGGACCTCTCCGGAGGCTCAGGTCGTGACCGGTCCAGGGCAGTGCCTCATCGCCGCCTCGGCTTCGGCTGACCGCGCCCGCGTGGCCGCTCTCGAAGCCGCAGGCGCGCAGGTTGCGCTCCTGCCGTCCGATGACGCGGGCGTGGATCTGACGGCTTTGCTCGACTACCTGGGCCAGCGAGACATCATGGCCCTCTTCGTCGAGGGTGGCCCGACCCTGGCCGGAGCACTAATCAAGCGCAGCCTGATCGACAAGTACCGCTTCTTCTACGCGCCGCGCATTCTCGGCGCCGAAGCGCTGTCCGCCTGTGGTACGTTAGGGCTCGACACCGTCTCCGAAGCACAGGCGCTACGCCTCGCGGGGGTGCAGCAACTCGACCAGGACGCACTCATAACGGCATATCCATGTTCACAGGACTAGTCGCGGAAATCGGCCATCTCACCAGCGCTCGCCCTGCCAGTACGGGGCGGAACCTGGTCGTGCACGCCCCTGTGCTCGCCGCGCAAGCCGCGTTGGGCGACAGCATCGCGATCAACGGCATCTGCCTGACCGTTACCAGCCTCACCGGCGACAGCTACACCTGTCACGCCGGTGTTGAGACTCTGTCTCGCACCACCGCCGGCGACTGGCAGCCGGGCCTGGCGGTCAATCTCGAACCAGCCCTGCGCGTCGGAGACCATCTCGGCGGGCATTTCGTCCAGGGCCACGTGGACTGCGTTGGCGCCTGCACCGGTCGCCGCACCGTCGGCGAGAGCGTCCTGTTCGACTTCACTTTGCCTCCCGAGCAGGCAACCTATCTCGTCGAAAAGGGCAGCGTCGCCATCGACGGCATCAGCCTGACTGTCACCCGCGCCGGCGACAGCGACTTCGGCGTTGCCATCATCCCGCATACCCTGGCCGAGACCACTCTGGCTGACCTGGCCCCCGGCCGCAAGGTCAATATCGAAGTAGACATTCTCTCAAAGTACGTCCGCCGCGCCATGGGGCTCGAGCCAAGGGGCATCACCCCCGAGTTCCTCGCCCAGCACGGCTTCTAAGCCTCTCTGGAGGGGCCGAATGCGCAGTCGCATCGCGCATCCGGCCCGCTCTTGAGCGATAGCCATAATCATCATGCAAACTGACTTCGATCAAATCATCCAGACTCTTCAATCCGGCGGCTTTGTCATCGTCCTCGACGACGAAGACCCCTCCACCACCGGCGACCTCGTGCTGCCTGCCGGTGCGGCCACGCCCGAACGCCTGAATTTCATGATGCAGCAGGCGCGCGGCACCATGGTTGTCGCCATGACAGGCGAGCGCCTCGAAGCCCTCGACCTCGCTCCGCTCCCCGGCGACACCGATCAGGACCACGCGGCCCTGACCGTCCCCGTGGATGCCCGCTACGGTGGCGACGACAGCGCCGTCGGCAAGGCCGCCACCATCGCCGCGCTCATCAACCCGGAGACCCACCCGCGCGATCTCATCCGCCCCGGCCATGTCTTCCCGGCCCGCGCCGTACCCGGTGGCGTCCTAGTCCGTGCCAGCCACACCGAGGCCGCCATCGACCTCATGCGCCTTGCCGGCCTCTACGAAGCGGGCGTCATCTCTCGGATTCTCACGGCCTCCGGCCAGGCTGCCAACCTTGAGGACCTGCAGAGCTTCGCTGCCGAGTATGACTTCCCGGTGCTCTCCATCGCCGACCTCATCCGCCTGCGCCGCCGCAGCGAACGCCTCGTGACCCGTCAGGCCCAGGCGCACCTGCCCACGGTCTTCGGCGACTTCGAGATCATGATCTATACCTCCGTCCTCGACGGCACCGACTACGTCGCCGTAGTCAAGGGCGATCCGGCCACCTGCGAGGCCCCGCTGGTCCGCGTCCACTCCGGCTGCGTGACCGGCGACATCCTCGGCTCAGCCAAGTGCGACTGCGGCTGGCAGCTCGCGGCCGCTCTCTCCAAGATCGAAGCCGAGGGCTGTGGCGTGGTAGTCTACATCGCTTCCCACGAGGGCCGAGGCATTGGTCTGGCGAACAAGATCAAGGCCTATCACCTGCAGGAGTGCGGTCTGGACACCGTAGAAGCCAACGAGGCCCTGGGCTTCCCGCCCGACCTGCGCGACTACGGCATGGGCGCCCAGGTCCTGGCCGACCTCGGCGTCACCAAGATGCGTCTGATGACCAACAATCCCAAGAAGTTCACCGCCCTGACCGGCCACGGGCTGCAGGTTGTCGAGCGCGTACCGCTGGAGGGCCCGGCAAACGTCCACAATTTGCGTTACATGCTCACCAAACGCGACCGCATGGGGCATCTGCTGGAGGCCTGTGAGCTGAATGCTGAGGAACCAGAGCAGGAGAAAGGCGAAGCAGATTAGCTTCCCTCGCAGACACAACAACATCACCTTCGCCGGACACAACACCCCCGGCACAAGCTTGAGGAGATCAACATGGCCAACTACGAGGGCAATTTCGACGCCACCGGACTGAAGTTCGCGATCGTCACGAGCCGGTTCAATGACTTCATCACGCGCCGCCTGCTTGACGGCGCCCATGACGCAATCGTCCGCCACGGCGGCGATCTGGCGAACGTGGACAACCTCTGGGTCCCCGGTGCCTTCGAGATCCCACTCGTCGCCAAGAAGCTTGCCGAAACCGGCAAGTATGACGCCGTCATCTGCATCGGCGCCGTCATTCGCGGTGGCACTGCCCACTTCGACTTCGTCGCGGGCGAGTGCGCCAAGGGCATCGGTCAGGCCAGTTTGCAGACCGGTGTGCCGATCATCTTCGGCGTCGTGACCACTGACACCATCGAGCAGGCTATCGAGCGCGCCGGCGTCAAGCTCTCGAACCGTGGCGCCGAAGCTGCGGTAAGCGCCATAGAGATGGCGAATCTCCTCAAGTCGCTCTGAGGCTGTCCGACTGACAACTGAGAACTGGAAACTGAGGACTGACATGACCAGACCATCAATGAGCCCGGGTTTGCTGCTGCTACTCGCCGCCGTTTTTGGCATCGTCGGCGGCCTCGCTGGCGGCTATATCATGCTCCAGCGCCGACCGCCGCTACCGCCCACCACTCAGCCCCAGGTCGTGTGCCCGCCCTCACGGCTTGAGGTCTCAAACGACAGCAACGCCATCGTGAACGCCGTGAAGAAGGCGGGTGACTCGGTCGTCAAGGTCATCGCTGCCCAGGCCGCCCCGCCTAACATCATGGACTACCTCTTCGGCGGCGGCGGCGACCAGCAACCCCAGGTCGCTATCGGCTCCGGCTTCATCTTCAACTATGAAGGCCGCCAGCTAGTGCTGACCAACGCCCACGTCGCAGACGGCGCCCGGCAGTTGGTGGTCAAGCTGGTGGATGGCCGCGAGATCCAGGGGCGCCTCGCAGGCGGGGATCCTGCCTCAGACATCGCTGCCATCGAGCTCGTCAATCCCCCGGCCAACCTCAAGAGCGCCACTCTCGGCGACAGCGACGCCCTGCAGGTTGGCGAGTGGGTCATCGCTATCGGCAATCCCTACGACTACGAGCACACCGTCACCGTTGGCGTCGTCAGCGCCATGGGCTACCGCGCCGTCGGGCGGGACCGCTTCCAGAACGTGATCCAGACCGATGCCGCCATCAACAGCGGCAACAGCGGCGGGCCGCTCGTCAACGTGGCCGGTGAGGTAGTCGGCATCAACTACCGCATCTTCTCGCCCACGGGCTCTACAGTGGGCATCGGCTTTGCCATCCCGATCAACTCCGCCAAGCGCATGCTGTACTTCCTGTCCAATGGCGGCCCCTGGATCGGTGAGGGCGACGTCGTCACCAACAATGTTGGGCTGGCCCGCTATCTGGGCCTCTCCACCCAGAAGGGCGTCCTGGTCGTTGACCCCGTCCACGGCGGCCCGGCGCAGAAGGCTGGCCTCCGTCCCCGCGACGTGGTCCTGAGGGTGGGCAACACTGACATTGGCGGGAGCGACCAGTTCCGCGATGAGCTACTCAAGCACAAGATCGGCGAGACTGTGCTCCTGCTGGTCCAGCGCGGCGATCAGCAGTTCCAACTGCAGGTGGTGACCGGCCGCCATCCGGACTACCGAGCCAGATGATCTGCGCCCGCCAGTAGCAGGGCAGTAGTCTCCGGGCAGGCCCTTTCCGATGAACGACGAACCCTCCGGTAGTACCCACTACCGGAGGGTTCTTTATGTGTGCCATGGCCATACCAGCCGAACTAACCACCGCCAGCGAGTGGTTCCAAGAGCATTTCACCCCCGCCGCACCCCCGCCCCTCTCCCTGAAGTTCGACGGCGAGCCCGCCAGCCGCGCCGACGGGGCCTGGTCTCGCACCGGCGACGTCTTCACCTGGACCCATCCCTCAGGCCTTGTCCTAACCGTTGAGACCAGGGCTCTCGAAGGCTTCCCCTCGGTAGAATGGCTCGTGCACGTCGAAAACACCGCCTCCGAGCCCTCCCCCGTGCTCTCAGAGCTTCTCCCCCTCGACTGCGACTTCACCGGCGTCACCGGCCACTGCGTCCTGCACTGGGCCAAGGGCAGCGACTGCCAGATTGACGACTTCGCTCCTTGCCAGGCCGCCTTCTACAATCACCCCACCCTCACCCTGCAGTCCACGGGCGGTCGCTCATCCCAGGAGGCGCTTCCCTTCTTCAACCTCCAGTGGGGCGAGCAGGGCCTCATCGGCGCCGTCGGCTGGAGCGGCTCGTGGAAGCTCGACTTCCTCCGAGGAAAGGACAGCGTGCGCATCCGCGGGGGCATGCCCCGCACGAACCTGCGCCTCAACCCCGGCGAGCGCATCCGGCTGCCCCGCATGTTGCTGCTCTTCTGGCAGGGCGAGCGCCTCCATGGCCACAACCTCCTGCGGCAGCTAATACTGCAGTATCACACGCCACGCCCGCAGGGACAGCTCCTGCAAGCCCCCGTCTGCAACGCCGTCTGGGGTGAGAACACCGCAGAGCAACAGATCGCCAAAGCCCGCTGGTGGGTGGACAACGACCTCCCCCTGGAGTACTTCTGGATCGATGCGGGATGGTATGGTGACGGGAGGTTCAACGAGGCCTCCACGGTGTTCAACAGCGAGTGGGGGCAGCACGTTGGCAACTGGTGGCCGAACAAGGGCCCGTACCCGAACGGTCTCAAGCCCGTGGGCGATGCCCTCCGCGAGATGGGCCTGGGCTTCGTACTCTGGGTCGAGCCGGAGCGCGTCTTCAAGGACACCTACTTCACGCGCGAACACCCCGAGTGGCTGCTGGGCCCCGTCGGCAACAACTATCTCTTCAACCTCGGCCTACCCGAGGCGCGGCAGGCCATGACGGACTTGCTCTCCAGCCTCATCAGCGAGGCGGGTGTCACCTGCTACCGGCAGGACTTCAACATGGCCGCCACGCCCTTCTGGGAGGCCGCCGACGCCCCCGATCGCGTGGGCATGAGCGAGATCCGCCACATCGAGGGCCTCTACCAGATGTGGGATGACCTGCTGGCCCGGCACGAGGGCCTCATCATCGACAACTGCTCCAGCGGCGGCCGGCGGATCGACCTTGAGACCATCTCCCGCTCCATCCCCCTGTGGCGCAGCGACTACCAGTGCTTCCCCGGCTTCGATCCCGTGGGGATGCAGGGACAGACGCACGGCCTCTCGCTCTGGGTGCCGCTCTCCGGCGGCTGCTGCGACGATCCCGATGAGTACTCGTTCACCAGTGCGCTCAGCCCGGCGATGATCCTCACCACCAACATCTTCGAGCGCGATCCCGTGGATTTCGCCCCGCCGGACTGGCTCCGCGACATGATGCATCGCCACCGCAGGATTCGCTCATGCTTCTACGGCGACTTCTACCCGCTGGTCGGGTTCAGCCTGGACAACGAGGATTGGGCAGCCTGGCAGTTCGACCGCCCCGACCTGGGTGAAGGTGTGGTCATCGCCCTGCGACGCCCCCAGAGCTCGCTGTCCGCCATCACGGTGCAGCTACATGGTCTCGAGGCTCAGGCGCGCTATGAACTGCAGGAGCTGGGGGATGGGGGAGGGGTAATGCAGGTGTCGGGCGCCGATCTCGCGTCGGGGCTGAACATCGAGATATCCGAGCGCCCCGGCCAGACGGTCATCACATACCGCCGCCTGTAGGCTCACATGGTAATCACGAATCACGAAGGCTCTGTCCCGGTCACGAGACAGAGCCTTCAAGTGCTTATTAGGTCGCGGTCAGCGCGGCTCGACGAAGAGCCTGATCGCCGTCCGCTCGGAACCATCGATTTCCACATCCACGAACGCCGGATAGCAGACCAGATCGATGCCCGAGGGGGCGAGGAAACCGCGCGCAATCGCCAGCGATTTGATCGCCTGGTTCAGTGCGCCCGCGCCGATGGTTTGCACCTCGGCTTTGCCGCTCTCCCGGATGGTCCCGGCGAGTGCGCCTGCGACCTTGTTGGGGTCAGAGGATGACTTGACCTTGAGTACGTTCAACTGTGCTGCCCCCTTAGGCTGCGATGGTGATCGCCTGGGCCGCGCCCACGTCCCAGAGCGTCATGAGTGATAATGTGGCTACAGATACGATGATGACTGGTAAAACGATGAGTGCCTTCGGCCGGGACTACAGAAGATGGGTGAGACTTAACCCCGCTTCACAGTTGTCAAACTTCAACCAGGTCCGGGTTGCGGTCTGATATACGTAAGGATACTCTTTGTATATCCTTTGCCCCTCCCTTGTCAAGATCAACCTCAACAACTACCGCCGATAGGACGGCTTCTCCACCCTTGGGAACCTCAAACCGTGCCGGCATCCCAGTGACAAACTTCCGCACAACGGTATTCCGATCCACCCCAATCACGGTGTTGATCGGGCCGGTCATCCCGCAGTCGGTGATATACGCCGTTCCGCCATCGAGAACCCGCTCATCGCACGTGCCCACATGGGTATGAGTGCCGATGACCGCCGTTACCCGGCCGTCGAGGTAGTACCCCAGCGCCTGCTTCTCACTCGTGGCCTCCGCATGGAAGTCCACTATGGTCACATCCGCCCCCTTCAGGCGCTCCAGTTCCGCATCTGCCGTCCGAAACGGGCAGTCGGCAGGCTCCATGAACACTCGCCCGATGAGGTTGATGACACCGATGCCCGCCCCATTGGGCGCCTCGAATATCGCACTGCCGCGGCCAGGGTTCCCTGGCGGGAAATTCGCCGGGCGCAGGATCTGCGGGTACATCTCCAGCATCGTCGCTGCTTCCTTGGGAGCATATACATGGTTGCCGGTCGTCAGCACATCCGCGCCGGCGGCCAGCAGCTCATCGGCAGTCTTGGGCGTCACGCCATACCCGGCCGCCGCATTCTCTCCATTGATGATGACGAACTCGCAGCCATACTTCTTGACGATCTCGGGCACGCCAATCGCCACGGCTCGCCGCCCCGGACGCCCCACCACATCGCCCACGAACAGGATCTTCAACGCAAACGCCTCTTTCTATGGTGCAACCAGAAACCAAAAGGGACGGGCATCATTGCTGGCCGCCTGGTCAAAACCTGGTGCGATACAATGACACCCATCCCCATCTAACCGTCCATATTCTTACCGCAGTGGGACGACTCTCCAGAGCCCGACCCTACCTACTTCGCGTACTCCACTGCCCGCGTCTCGCGAATTACCGTCACTCGGATCTGCCCCGGATAGTCCATCTCGCTCTCAATCCGCTCCACCATGCTCTTGGCGATCCTGTGTGCTGTCAGATCATCAATGCGGTCCGGCTTGACGATCACGCGCACCTCGCGCCCGGCCTGGATGGCGTACACCTTGTCCACGCCCTCGAAGCTGTGGGCGATGTTTTCGAGTTCCTCGAGCCGCTTGAGGTACTTCTCGAGCGTCTCACGCCGGGCCCCTGGCCGCGACGCCGAAATGGCATCCGCTGCCTGCACCAGCGCCGCTTCGAGCGAGGTGATCTCAATCTCCTCGTGGTGGGCCAGAATGGCCTCTACCACGACCTGGTGCTCGCCGCGATTCTGCGCAATGTCTGCACCGATCTGGGCGTGGGAGCCATCCCGCTCGAAGTCCACGGCTTTGCCGAGGTCATGAAGCATCCCGGCCCGCCGCGCCACGCCAACCCGTCCGCCGAGTTCCCCGGCCATCGCTCCGGCCAGATGGGAGACCTCGATTGAGTGCTTGAGCACATTCTGCCCGTAGCTCGTGCGGAAGTTCAGCCGGCCCAGCAGGCGCATGATCTCCGGGTGCAGCCCCGAAACGCCAGTCTCGAAGGTGGCCTTCTCGGCCGCCTCCTTCATCCGCTCCTCGACGTTCTCGCGTGCCTTCTCGACCATCTCTTCGATGCGGCCGGGATGGATGCGCCCGTCGGTGAGGAGCCCTTCGAGGGCCACTCGCGCCGTTTCGCGCCGTACCGGGTCAAACCCTGAGAGTACGACTGCTTCCGGCGTGTCGTCCACGATCAGGTCAATGCCCGTAAGCTGTTCGAAAGCCCGGATATTGCGCCCCTCGCGGCCGATGATGCGGCCCTTCATTTCGTCGTTGGGCAGTGGCACGACCGAGACGGTCGTCTCGGTGGTCTGTTCCACGGCGCAACGCTGGATTGCCTGTCCAATGATCCACGAGGCCTTGCGACGGGCTTCTTCGCGGGCTTCCCGCTCTGCCCGGTCAATCGTCTGCGCCGTCTGCGCGGCGATATCGGCCTCGACCTCTTTCAGCAGCACTTCCCGCGCTTCCTGGGTCGTCAGGTGCGCCACATTCTCCAGTTCCTCACGCCGCTGCTCGATAAGCTCGTTGGCTTCTTGTTCTTTGGTCTCAAGTCCCCGCTCGCGCTCTTCCAGCTTCTGGGTGTGCCGGTCGAGCTCCCCCTTCTTGCGCTCCAGCGCGTCCTCGCGCTCTTCCACGCGCTTCTTGGCCCGGTCAATCTCCGTCCTTACGGCCTTGTTCTCTTTTTCCACCTCGGCCCGCAGCCGGATCGATTCTTCCTTGGCCGCCAGCTTCACTTCGCGCCGCTCGGCCTCTACTACCTTCTCCGCTTCCGACCGCAGCCGCTCCGCCTCATCTAGTTTTGACTGAATTAGCAGGTGCGCCCGCGCCGACTTCGCCGCGAAATACAACCATGCCGTTACTGCCGCCGTGAGACTGAGAATGATTACAACTATCTGTAAGGGTGAGGACAATAGGTCCACCTCCGTGTTTGCCTCTATCTGAAAATCGACGTGCCGTTGCCGCGCCGCTCGGGAAAGAGCTACTCGTCCTCAGAATCCCGCGCCGCCTCCAGCCCCTCCAGCGCTTCTGCGATGGCGTCACTGCCAAAACCGCGACGCGCCAGGAAGGCATATAGCCTGCCCCGTCGCTGCGGCCATGGCACCTTCTGCATCGTCGCCTCCCGCCGCTCGGCCAACTCCCGGGCCAGCTCGGTTTCGTTGAGCTCTTCGGTTTGCTGTGCCTGCAGCTTCTGGATCACGTCCTTGGGCACGCCCTCCTGGGCGAGCTTCCAGGCGATCCCCTGGGCTCCGAGCTTGCGCTGTGCTAGCGCCTGCCATCGCTGCTGTGCATACTGCTCGTCGTCAAGGTACTTGCGATCCGCCAGCCAGTTCAGCGTCTGCTCCACGGCCGTTTCGGGCAACCCTCGCGACGACAATCGTCGCCGCAGGTCCGCCCGTGTGAGCGCCCGTCTCCCGAGCGCCCGGACCGCCGCGGTGCGTGCTTCCTGCAGCGCCGCTGCCTGTCGAATCTCATCCTGCTGGTCTGGCAAGAGGCTCTGCCCGACCCTCAGGCCCGTCTGGTCAACAAATGCTTTGGGTAGATCCAGGACACATTGGCCATCCACAAAGATGGCCCGCCGCCCCCGCTTGCTACTCTCCACCGCTGTGATGATGTTTTCCCCGGTCACCCTCACCCCCTCCCGCGGCTGCCGGTGTCAGCACCATTGCTGTACACTAACATGCCATTATTAAGATTCCGCTTCTTCCGTTGTTGTTCCGTCCGCGACGGGGACATTGCGCGCAGGAATGCCCGCCAGTTCCAGCACCTGCCGCTCGATCTCAGCCGCGATCTCGGGATTCTCCGTCAGGAACACGATTGCATTGTCACGGCCCTGGCCCATGCGATCCTCACCGTAGTTGAACCACGACCCGGACTTGGTGCAGACCCCACGGTTGATCGCTTCGTCCAGCAGGCACCCCTGCTTGGAGATTCCCAGACCATAGATGATGTCGAACTCGGTCTTCTTGAAGGGCGGCGCAACCTTGTTCTTGGCAACCTTCACCGAGGTCTTGCTGCCAATGATGTCGGTCCCGGACTTCAGGCTTTCCGACTTGCGCAGCTCCAGCCGCACCGAGGACCAGAACTTCAGCGCCCGCCCACCTGGCGTCGTCTCCGGATTGCCGAACATGATACCGATCTTCTCGCGAATCTGGTTGATGAAGATGACGACCGTCTGGGTATTGGCAACGGAGCCGCCGATCTTTCGCAGCGCCTGGCTCATTAGCCGCGCCTGCAGGCCCACGTGCGCGTCCCCCATGTCGCCCTGAAGCTCCGCCGCCGGCACCAGTGCCGCCACCGAGTCGATGACCAGCGCGTCAATGGCCCCGCTACGCACCAGCGTATCGGTAATCTCCAGCGCCTGCTCCCCGGTGTCCGGCTGCGAGACCAGCAGTTCGTCCAGATTGAGCCCCATTGTCTCGGCCAACTCGCGCGGGAAGGCATGTTCGGCGTCAATGAAGGCCACCGTGCCGCCCAACCGCTGCGCCTCGGCCAGCACGCTCAACGACAGCGTCGTCTTGCCGGAGCCCTCATTGCCATAGATCTCCACGATCCGTCCCCGGGGCAGGCCTCCGATTCCCAGCGCTATGTCCAGTGTCAGCGCGCCAGTCGGGATGGCCTCGATGGCCAGCTTGCTGGCGTTCTCACCCAGGCGCATGACCGCTCCGTCGCCGTGCTGCTTCTGGATCTGTAATAGCGCCAACTCGAGGGCTTTGCTCTTCTTGTCGTCCTGGGGAGGGGCTGCCATGTAAAATGCCTCCAACTGTGGTATGTAAAAACTCGATTATTCTTGCTGCCGGGCGTTCCCGGTCCCGTCGCCGTTTCCATTCCGCCGCGCCTGAAACAACCCCACTTCGGTATACACCGGCCCCTCGGCCTTCAGGTCGCTCCGGTAAAGCCCGAAAGCCTCGCACCAAAAGCTCTGCGAAGCGAACTCTTCCTCCCGCACCAGCGCCTCGCTCAGTAGCCCCAACCCCCGCTCCTGCTTCACTCGCCCGATGGTGCAGTGGGGGACGAAGGGCTTGCCGTTCGCCTCGAGCAGCAGCGCCTCATCTTCCAGCGCGTGGTGCAGCTTCCGCGCCAGCTTCCCAAGCTGCTCCTGCCCCTGTCCAACCCCAACCCAGACAGTCTGCGGGTGGGAAGCCTTCGGAAACGCTCCAACTCCCTGCAACTGCACCGCAAACGGCTCGCATTCACGCGCGAGACGCTCTCCCACCGCCTTCAGGTCCCGGGCCATGGGCGCCGGCGTCGCCCCCAGAAACTTCAGCGTGAAGTGCAGGTTATACGGCTCAACCCACTTCACCTTGACCCCTGACGCCTGCAAGCGCTCCTGCAGCGCCGCGACCTCCGCGACGATTGCCTCGGGCACTTTCACCGCAAAAAACAGCCGCCAACTCTCTTCCGGATCCCAGGCCACAGTACCACCCCGTCAACGCGTAGTAACAGCTCTCTACGGTCACATCGCGTAGGTCGGTTCGTCCTCGAACCGACACCGGTTCCCTCTACAGCGTCCCCAAAATCCTCTTCCGCAGCATCCCCAACGCCATCTGCGACACCCGCTGCTTGAACTGCTCCCGCGTGCCAGGCCAAAGCTGCATCTGCACGATGGTATCGGTATCGTCGGCTACCGCCATATACACCAGCCCCACCGGCTTCTTATCGGTCCCTCCGGACGGCCCCGCAATCCCGGTCGTCGCAATCGCGTAATCCGCCCCGGTCGCGTCCCGAGCCCCCTCAGCCATTGCCCGTGCGCATTCCTCGCTGACTGCCCCATGCTCGGCAATGACTGCCGCCGGGACCTTCAGGAGATCGATCTTGGCTTCGTTCGCATACGTCACGAGCCCCGCCACGAAGTAGTCCGACGCGCCCGGCACGTCCGTGAGCTTGTTCGCAATCAGCCCGCCGGTGCAGCTCTCGGCCACCGCCAGCGTCTGCCCTCGCTCCCGCAGCAGCTTCCCCACCACACTCGCCATGGTGTCATCGTCCACCCCAAATACATGCGCGCCCAGAAGCTCCCGCATGCGCCGCTCAACCGGCTCGAACCGCGCCTTTGCGGTCGCCTCATCCGGGGCCTTCGTCGCCATCCGCACCCTCACCAGCGCCGGAGACGCATACATGGCGATCGTCGGATCAGTCTGCTCATCAATGAGATCGCTCAGAACGTCGGCAACCTGCGACTCGCCGATATCCATGAGCAGCAGCGAGCGGGAATAGAGCTGGTTGATCTCTCCGAACTCGGCACGCAAGATGGGGAGGATGCTGCGCTCGGTCATCTCGCGCAGTTCCGTCGGGGGGCCGGGGGCCGCGAAGATCAGCCGGCCCTCGTGGCGCATGAAGACACCGGGGGCGGTGCCGCACACATTCTCCATGTGTTCGGCGCCCTCGGGGGCATCGGCCTGTTTGAGGTTACTATCAGCCAGGGGACGGTTGCGGGCGGCGAAGAACTCCCGCAGACGCTTCTCGGACTCCGGTACTCGCCGGAGTGGGCGCTGCGTAGCCGCTGCAATACCCTCACGGGTGAGGTCGTCCTCGGTCGGACCGAGGCCTCCCGTGATCATGATGATGTCCGCCCGGGACAGGGCGGTGACAAGCACTTCAGTCAGCCGTGCGAGATTGTCCCCTACCGTGTGCCGGTAGTGGACATCAACCCCCAAATCCGCCAGTTTTTGCGACAGGTATGAGGCATTGGTATCGACAATCTCGCCCAGCAGCAACTCCGTGCCAACTGAGATGATCTCCGCTTTCAAGGGAAGTGTACTTTACCTGGTTCATTCGCTGTAGAGCGGCGGAGAAGTATCTCCCATCCGCCGTCAGCATTCTTCGGTAGCAACGCCAAAGGTGTCCGCAATCACCCCGCCGGCACACCTGTTCCTGGCCGGCTCGCGGAACCCTGAAGGCCGATTAACAACGTGAGGCAATTGTAGTGGATGCAGGCCTTTCCGTCAAGGTCGCCCGCCCTTCGCGGGACCACCAATGACTACCTCAACCCCCACCACCCGCACCGTCTCACCCTCGGCCGCCTTCACCTGCACTTCCGCCCGTTCACGCCCCTCCAACGCCTTCACCGGCACCCCAAACCTCACCACTCCGCCCTCCCGCGCCTCGAGCACCCCTGCGACCCCATTCACCGTCACCGCCGGCGCCTTCGCCTCACCTTCCAGGGCCAACTCCAGCCCCACTTTCGCCCCCGCTTCGGGCGCAGGCCCCGTCGCGACCTCAAACCGAAGCTCTCTACCCTCAGCCGGCAGCGGCGCCTCGTACTTCTCCTTCGGCCCCACGATATCCCGCCACGTCACCGCATGCCGCCTCGGCAGCCTCTCAAGCTCTCCCAGCGACCTCATCGCCCGCAGCGTCCGCAGATACTCATCCCGAGTCCATTCGCCCCCGCCGATGATGCTGCCGAAGTAGTTGAACAGGTACACCGCATCCGCCCCGCCCTCCAAAACCGTCGCCGCCGCCCCCCGCGCCTGCTCCGGCCGAACCGTCTGCAACTTCGTGCCCGGGACCGGGTTATGGTTGATCTCCAGCCCCCCCGCCAGCGTAACTCCCGTCCCTTCCAAAAGCCTCTTCCACTCCCCAATCGGCATGTCATACTCCAGCGTCGCCCACCGCGGTGTCACCACCACCAGGTCCGCCAGCCCGTCCTGCGCCCACTTCACCACCTCCAGCCCCCAGCCCGTCGCCACCTCCACCCGCGACGGCACCCGCACTCCCAGCTTCACCGCATGCCCGCGCCGCGCCGCCGTCTCCTCCACCAGCTTCCGCACCCCTCGCAGCCACTCCGTCAGCACCGCCGCCCCGGCCGCCTCCTGCCCCTCGCGAAACAGGTACGGCTCCCGCATGAAGTCCAGCTCTAACCCATCTATGTCATAACGCTCCAGCGTCTCCACAATCAGCTTGAAGTACATCTCCCGCACTTCCGCCTGCCCATAGTCCAGCCCCCGCGCAAAGTACCCAAAGTCTCCACCCAGGTGGTACTTCGCCTCCCGCCACAGCTCTCCATGAAACGGGTGGTTCAGATCGTCATTGAAGTGCACATCATTCATCCGCAGCGAAATCCACCCCGCCATCCCCTTCTCCCGCGCCCGCGCCACCATCCGCGCCGGATAGTCCACCCCCTGCGCGTCCAGTGCCCACATGCTATGCACCAGCCGCCGGTAACTCTCCCGCCCCGCCTCCGGCATCCGCCGCAAATACTCCTGATCATCCCCACCCTCCGGCTCATACCCGTCCCAAAACGCCTCCCAGACCCCGCTACGGTAATTCGTCTTCCGCGCATTGGTATTGCACAAAAGCACCTTCACCCCAGCCTCAGCCACCAAATCCACATACTCAGCCAGCATCTACCCCCCCTCCACCCCCGCCCGTATCTCATGGTTATAGAAGAAATCCGTACAATCCTCATTAAAGATAGGCCCCAGCATAGCATGCCCCTTTCCCAACCGTAATGCCGTCTCAAAAACGCGTAGGTGGGTGCGTCTCGCACCCACACCCTGTCCATAGTCGCGTAGCCCTGCCGTCAGGCCTAGTCGTAGGTACGCTTCAGCGACGTCTGCGTCGCAGGGCATCCCGCCCGCTCCGGCCGTTCGCCGGGACCGCGGGCATCCTTGCCCGCACGTCGTTGTCGCGGGCCCTGCGGAGTGACGCCTACACTCCGCCACTGCCCTTCCCGTCGCAAGCTACTTCTCCACAGGGCGAAACCAAAGCCCCCGCGGCAGCTTCACTCGCCCGCCATTTAGCGCCTCCCGAACATCCATCGCCGGCCAGGGACAGCGCTCATGGGACATGTACTGGTGCACCTTTTGGAGGTAGGTCCGCTGTTCGTCGCTCATTTTGCCTCGTGCCTGCGCGAGGTAAATCTGCCGGTATGCTTCCAGTATCCAGTTGTCGGATTTCATTCGCGCAAGTTGCTGTGCAGCCGCTTTGTTCGGGCCCCGCCAGGTGTCGCAGGCAGCTCCCATGAGGGTCGTCCAAGCCTTCTGCTCGGGCTTCTCACCCTTGGAGGCCCAGTATCTCACAATGTCCACAGCCTCAGCTTCATGATCATGGAGGACAAGTGCGGCCTCGCAGAACGCCTCCTCGACGTCTGGTACCTCTGAACGGTACTTCGCCAGAAGCGTCCGAGCCTCTTTCGCCCGCCCTACCCGGCCGTGCACGAGGCACATCCCATAGAGATAATCCAGGGGCGCGTCACCGCGCTCCACGGCCTCCATGTATTCATCGGCGGCCTGCTCGTATCTCCGCATCCCTTCGCTGCCGACCGCTGCAAAATTGAGTAAACTATAATCCTGCGGTCTCAGTCCCATCCACAGGGTTACACTGTTGTGGGCGTCCACATAGCGCTCTAAGCCCAGGTAGATCCAGGCCAACTCCTCGGCGACCCCGCGCAGCAGGTAATGGTCGGGCCGCGGCGCCTGTATCCCAACGGTCCATGCCGAACCAAACTCGCGGGCCGCCGCGTTCATATCCCAAAGCAACTCCGCTCGTAGCCCTCTGCAGATGTAGGGCGCTGCACTGCCTGGATAGTATTTCTCCACTTCGTCTGCGAGTTTGCTCAACTGCTCTGCTCGGCATGTGCCTCCGTAGTATTCGGCAAGCATCACGTAACTGCCGTAACGCAGCCTCCTTCCCCGGCTGAACAACTCCGACAAAAGCCGCGGACCTTCCATATCCTGAGCTCTCCAGAGCGCCGCCCCTAAAGCCTCCGTCGTCCACTGGCATGGAACCATACTGTGAGCGATTCGGTACCAGTAGGCGGCCCGACTGTACTCATGCTGCTTATAGCTCCACCTCCCCATCAGGGGTGGCACGGCGACCACTACTATCACAACCGCCAGCACCACAGGTATCACCCACCGCCGCGGCCTCTTCGCCTGACCTTCAATCCCCTGAGACATGCTTACTCCCCCAATCTCTGATTCAGTCTTCTCTCCTCCCCGTCCGCAAGAACCCCTCCCACCGCCTCCGATACTCCGCCTTCCACTCCGCCACCGCCCCCTCATAGCTGTATTCCTCCGTCCCATCACGCACCCTCCCCTCCAGCACCAACTCCCGCGTCCCCACCGGCACCTCAACCTGCTCGCTCGCCTCACCCTCCCAGAACCACGGCACCCGCACCCAAATCCTCTCCGGCGCCTCCCGGAACTCCGTCGGCAGCGTCACTACCAGCCGCCCCTCTTCCGCCCGCACGGTCAGGCTCAGCGGCCCAAACTTCGACGGCGCCTCCTTGACCTCGATCACCTTCCCAGGCTGCACCCACTCCGGCGATACCGCCGACAGCAGCCACAGGTCCCGCCCCTGCTCGCGCACCAGCATGTTGCGCATCGCCTGGATCATCTTCGCCGCCGAGGTCCCCTGCGGGATCAGGTTGTGCACATGGCTGCAGTCCCGCGTGCCCCACGGAATCGTCCCGAACTCCCCGGTCATGTGGGTCGAGGACGTGTGCAGAAGCATGGCGTATAGCTCGCGCAGCGCCCACTGCTGGTCCTCCGCCGTCCCCTGCGCCAGCGCTGTCTGCGTCATGTTCGGCGTCTGCCAGTAGTGCAGGCCCGCCTGATCGTTGAAGCTAAACTCCTCACCGTGCCGATCCGTCGCCACCGGCAATATGAAGGCGAGCAGCCCCTCCACGTACTCTCCCCGCACTTTCTGAAGCGTGGCCGTCACCCGCTCATCAAACGGCTCAAACAGCGGCTCCGGGTACACCAGCAGCAGATTGTCCCAGTCATTTCCGAGCGTAGTCCGCTCCAACCCCGGAGGGATGTACCCGCCGCTTTGCGCCGTCTGCCGCGCCAGAAGCCTCTCAAAGTTGCCTCTGAACCGCTCGTACTGCCCCTGAAACCGCCTCGCCTCCTCCTCATGGCCCATGGCCTCAGCCATCCGCACCGCGCACCGCAGCCCGATCAGCCCCCACATTGCCTGCCCGGTCTGCCGGCAGTCCTTCAGGTACGCGTCATCCGCAATGGTCGCCGGGGGCCACAGCCCCTCGGGGTCCTTCGCCACAACCTCCGCCTGCCACGCCATCCCCTTCACCACCGCCGGGTACACCTCGCGCAGAAACTCCTCATCCCGCGTCAACTCATAGTGCCGCGCAAACCCCCACAGGTTGTAGCCCCACATTTCCCACCACATCCCCGTAGGCCGCCCCTCGACCCTGAAAGCCCCATCCTCACTCTGCTGCCGCGCCAGGAACCGCAGCCCCTCGCGGCAAATGTCCAACTGCCCCATGAACTCGAGTGACGCCAGGATATCGTTGGTATTCCCGCCCGCGTACCAGCTGTGATACTGGAACTTGTTCACAGTAGGGAAGAGGTCGTCCCCCATCCGGTCGAAGCCCAGCAGGTTCACCATCGTATTGGCCAGCAGATAGTCCTGCAGCTTCTCCTCGGGAAAATGAAGCGTCGCCCGCTGTCTTACAAAACCATCCCAGAACGCCACCGTCTTCGCCAGCAGCGCCTCATAGTCCGCCTCCCGAATCAGCCGCGCCGCCTCCGAATCCGGCAACACCGGCACAATCGGGAGCTTGTACACAATCGCCTGACTCTCGCCCGGATGCAGGTGCAGGCAATGCCTCACCACCCCAACAGGCTCATCGGCTGAGACGGTGTGTGTCGGGTCCGGATTGCCCTCGATCTCCCCCGAGAAATACCGCCGCATCTGCAAGCCCGTATCCATCAAGGTGGCCGTCCGCGAGCAGGGAGTGGGGGAGAGGGGCACGAAGTAGACCACCCGCCCATCCCGCAGTACACCGTCCCCCTCAAGCGTGATCCTGACCTGCGTAGCCCCAAAATCCAGCCCCTCCAGCGCCCCGGCCGGCAGGCGGTCCCCCCGCTGGCCGAACCGGTAGTCTCCTCCGGAGGCATAGGCCATGTTGGACGGCGCTCGGAGCCGGCAGGCCGCAGAGACAAACGCCGCCCGCTCCTCCTGGCACACATTCTCCGTCGTAACCTTCACCAGATTCACCGGCTGGCCCGCCAGTGCCCCTCCCAGGTCCGCAGCGAACATCTGGTAGCTGTACCGCACTCCGTACCGCTCAAACGAAAACTCCACGACGGGCATAGAGCCCTCGTGGAGTGTCTTGATCCGGCAGTTCAGAGGCTCCGGCGGGTTGCCCGTAAACAGCATCAACTCGCCATAGCCAGTGAAAACATACCCTTCCGGCGTGACTTCGCTGCCGAGTGGAGCATACATCGCGCCGATCAGGTCGTTGGGGTGAGCATAGTATGAGAACGGCTGGTCCGGCGGGTCCATCACCTCGGGGTCAAGCATGCCATCGGGAATGATCATGTCACCCTCGCAAAATGTGGTAGTGAACGGCGCAAAAAGACCCCCGAGTTGCGCAAACGAAGTTAACCAATGCTGATATTGGAAGATTTGAGATACAATAACAGCGGGATGCTACCCATGTATCAAAACGAAGAACTTAACATCCCAGAGCAGCCCCTC
>JBDKRC010000256.1:0-14325 GCA_039683575.1 Armatimonadia bacterium
GCGACTGAGGTCTCGCTCTCCCACGGTGGCCATGTGATGCCGCTGCGCTGGGCGGGACCTGACGAGGCCTATGTCGTTTGTGACAGCGTCAGGGTCGGGGACCGCCTGAATATGACCTATGCGCTGCCAGAGCTTGTGCAGAGCCACGCCCTGCGGTCTGTACCAGGCAAGGAGAAGCCGATGACGCTGCACTGGCGGGGCAACGACCTGCTGGCGATGAGCCCCTCGGGCACTTATCTGCCCATGTTCGGCGTTAGAAGATGATGATGCTGCGGGTGAGTACCCCCTGCCGGCAGCGTCAAGGAAGGAACCACTATGAGCCTGAGACTTGTGAATTTCGTGCCAAAGACCTGGCCCGAAGCAGCACCACGCGTTGGCGCTTTGATTGAGAATGCCATTGTTGATATCGCGGAGGCCTGCGAGGCCGCCGATAGTGACTGTGGTTGCGCCGGCTCAGTAGTTGACCTGCTCGCCTGCCCGGACTGTCTGCAGGCAGCGCGTGAGGCGCTGGCCGAGGTGGGGCCAAACGTCGCAGCCCTGCCTTTGGCGGAGGCCATATTGCTGGCTCCCGTGATCCAGCCTGGCAAGCTGCTGTGTCTGGCGGGCAACTACGAGGAGCATATCCGCGAGGGCAAGAACAAGGAACTCTCCGGCGAGGTGCACGCCTCGGACAAGGCCACACCGCGGGTCTTCATGAAGCCCTCCACCAACACTGTCTGTGGGTCCGAGGCACCGGTTATCGTCGGGAAGACCTCGACCTTTGTGGACTACGAGGGTGAACTGGCGATCATCATCGGCAAGCGTGGCAAGTATATCAAGGCCGCCGACGCCATGGACTACGTTGGCGGCGTGACCTGTCTGAATGACATCTCCGAGCGGCGACTGCACATCTGGGACCGCCCCGAGACGCGCCAGTGGGATCGCTTCTTTGACTGGCTTAACGGCAAATGGTTCGACAATTCCGCCCCCATGGGCCCCTGCGCGGTGCCGCTGGCAGACATCGGCGACCTCGGCAGTCTACGCCTGGTTACTCGCCTCAACGGCAAAGTCATGCAGGACGCGAGCACCGGGCAGATGATCTTCGGGGTGCCGGAGATAGTCGAGTACATTTCGCACATGGTCACACTTGAGCCAGGCGACGTCATCGCCACAGGCACGCCTGCAGGAGTGGGGCATTCCCAGGACATTGCGATGCATCCGGGGGACGTAGTCGAAGTCGAGATCGAGGGAATCGGCATCCTCCGCAATCCGGTCATCGCTGAAGAGGCCTGAGGTGATGTATATGCGTCATCGTCGACTTGCTGTTGCGCTCATTCTGCTGGTATGCATTTGCCTCACGGGGTGCGCGAAGAAGCCCCCCCCTTCAAGCGACAGCCTGGTCTTCATGGTGCGGGCGACCGCCGACCAGTTGAAGGTCTGGCAGGAAGCCGTAGACCTGTTCACAGAGCAATCCAAGATCAAAGTCACGCTCCAGAATGAGCCGTACGATACCTATTTCAGCAAGTTGCAGACGATGATCGCCGGGGGCACGCCGCCCGACGTGGTCTTCATGGAGTCCACGCGTTTCCCGGAGTTCGTCACCAAAAACACCCTGCTCAACCTCACCCCGTACCTCCAGAAGGAGACTGAGTTCACTGGCACGGACTTCTATCCGGAAGCCTGGCAGTCATATCGCTACCAGGGCCAGCAGTACGGGCTGCCCAACGACATCGCAGTCCTCGGGCTGATGTACAACCAGGACCTGTTCGAGATCGACTTCGTGAAAGCCCCGACGACGAACTGGACGTGGAATGACTATCTGAAGGCCGCCCGGACGCTGACCAAAGACACCGACGAAGATGGACGCATAGACCAGTGGGGCACCACGGTCTGCCCGTGGTGGCAGGTGTTTGTCTGGCAGAATGGGGGAGAGTTGGTGGATAATGTCCAGCAGCCCACACGCTCGACTCTCGCCACCTCCGCAGCGCAGGGCGCGCTGCAGTTCCTGGCCGACCTCAGTCTCAAGCAGAAGGTGGCGCCGAGCGCTTCGCTAACCGAGAGCATGGGACGCTGCGAGGCCTTCACGGCTGGCAAGGTCGCCATGATCTATGCCGGCCATTGGGACTGCCCGCAGCTCAACAAGATGAAGGACAGCCGTTGGGAAGCCGCGCCACTACCCAGGGGCAAGCAGCAGGCCAACCTCGGGTTGGGCTCTGGCTACTGCATCACCAGCGGCTCAAAGCGCGCCGATGACGCCTGGCAGTTCCTACTCTTCATGTCCGCGGGCGAAGGCCAGAAGAAGCTACTCAGCGCAGGCTTCTCAACGCCGGCAAATGAGGCTCTGGCCAACTCCGAGTACTTTGCCGGCGGGATGTCCGCCGGTCCCGGCGCCTTCCTGCAAGGCCTCAAGTTCATCCACCCGGTACCCTTCACTACTCGCTACACCGAGATAGCCACCATCTGGGACCAGGAACTGCAGCTTCTGTGGTCTGGTCAGGCCACGGTGCAGCAGGTGACCGCAAAGATCGACGAGCGGGTGAACAAGGTACTGTCTGAGGCTAATCCGGCAACTGCCTGGCTCCTGCCGCTGACGCCAAGAGGTTAGCAGACCGGCCACGGGAGGTATTGCGGCGAGTCGCAGTGAACCAACGCAGCATGAACGTCATCGTGATCGTCTCGGACACCTGCCGGCAGGATCACCTCGGCTGCTATGGCAACGAGTGGATGCACACCGAGAGCCTCGACCGCCTGGCGAGCCAGTCCGTCATCTTCGACAACTGCTATGCCGCCTCGCTGCCAACCCTCCCGCACCGGGCTGACTGCTTCCTCGGCAAGCTCTCCTGCCCAAGCTTCGGCTGGGGGCCAATGCCGCGCGAAGGCAGCACCCTCGCCGAACTGCTCACCCAGGCCGGCTATACTACCCAACTCATCCACGATACGCCCCACCTGACGGCGAAGGGCCACTACTACGAGCGAGGCTTCCAGGGCTACCACTGGGTGCGCGGTCAGGAAGGCGACTGTCCTTTCACGCGTGCCAATGACGTCCCGCCGATGGACTGGCCCACGTCCAAGGACCGTTACGACGAGCCTCTGTATTACAACCACATGCTCCAGCGCCTGGACCATCCCGGCGAGCTTGGCCACCACAGCGCCCGCACGGTAAAGGAGGCCTGCCGGTGGCTGGAGACCAACCACGAAGCCGAGCGCTTCATGCTCTGGGTGGATCTCTTTGACCCACACGAACCGTGGGACGCGCCCGACTGGTTCACGAGTCTGTACTATCCCGGCGACTTCCCCCCTGACCTTGTTCGCCACCCGCGCTACGACTACACCGACTTTCTCACTGCTGAGGAACTGCAGTGGTGCCATGCGGCGTACTGTGGCGAGTTGACCCTCGTAGACAAGTGGATCGGCGTACTCCTACGCAAAATCGAGGACCTCGGGCTTTTTGCCGACACTGCGGTCATCTTCACCTCCGACCACGGCTTCTACCTTGGCGAACACGGCCGCATCGGCAAGAGCGGCACGGCAGACGACCCGTGGCCGTTGTACGAGGAGATCATCAAGGAGCCCCTGCTAATCCGACTGCCCGATGGCCCGCGCGGCGTGCGTCAGAACCCACTCGTTCAGCCCCTCGACCTTCGGCCGACGATACTGGACCTGTGCGAGGTCCCAGACGACCAGCGCGGCCATGGCAAGAGCCTCGCGAACATACTCAATGGTGAGGATGTGCGCCTGCGAGAGATCGCCATCTCGGGCGGCTGCCTGCTCGACCGGGAACGCAGCGGGGTGACAGTGACCGTTACGCATGAAGACGGCTGGGCGCTTGTAATGGGGCCGACGGACGCCGAAAATGAACTGTACTATCTGCCCGATGACCCTCGCCAGATGCGCAATGTCATCAGAGACAATGAAATGACCGTGCTCGAGATCCAAGCCATGTTCCGCATGGCGTTGACCTTCCTGGACGTTCCGCCAGAGGTCGTCAAGCAGTGGTAGTAGCCGACCGGACGCTTTCCATATCACGCAGGAGACCACCATGCATAGGCTCGTAGCCGAACTTCCGGACCTGTTTCAGTTCAACGACGGCAACCGTCTGCAGAGGCCTGAAGACTGGCCTCGCCGCCGCGACGAGACCATGGAGGCGATACTGTCTACCGAGTATGGCCATCTGCCCCCGCAGCCAGCGGGGATACGTGCGGAGGACCTGCACCCGTCGGCGGTGAAGCGCTTTGGTGGCGCCCGCTATATGCAGTACCGCCTGGTAATCGAGGGTGGCAAGCAGCCATTCTGGTTCATCGTTCAGCTACTCGTCCCAACCGGTGACGGCCCTTTCCCGGTCGTCATCAATGGCGACCTGTGCTGGCGCTATGCGACCGACGAAGTGATCATGGAAGTATTGGGACGCGGCTACGCCCTTGCCCTTTTCAACCGGACTGAGATCGTCCCTGACAACTATCGCAGCGAACGCGACACGGCGCTGTACCTGACCTATCCTGAGGGGGATTTCGGTGCCCTTGCGGCCTGGGCATGGGGGTACCACCGCGTGGTGGATTTCCTGCTCACGCAAGACTTCATTGATCCGGAACGGATAGCGGTCGTGGGGCATTCAAGAGGCGGCAAGTGCGTGCTGCTGGCTGGCGCGACCGACGAGCGCATCGCGGTCACGGCTCCCAATGACTCCGGCTGCGGGGGAGCGGGGTGCTATCGCTGGCATGGTGAGGGATGTGAGAAGGTCGAGGACATCATGCGCCCGGTGCCGTACTGGTTCACGCCGCACCTGGCGGACTACATCGGCAACGAGGGTGCAATGCCATTCGACCAGCACAGCCTCAAGGCGCTGGTGGCGCCGCGGCCGCTGGTCTCAACTGAGGCCCTGGGGGACCTGTGGGCCAACCCCACCGGCACCTACCAGACCTTCGACGCCGCTCGCGAGGTCTATCGCTGTCTGGGAGTAGAGGACCGCATCGGCATCTGGTATCGCGAGGGCGAGCATAGCCACGGTATCGAGGACTGGAGAGCTTTCCTGGACTTTACCGACCTGCAACTCAGGGGCATTCAAACAGAACGGTCCTTCACCGACAACCCGTTCCCCGAGATGGCCCGGGCGTTCAGTTGGTCGGCTCCAGGCAAGTGAGCGGATACGGAAATGGGAGGGGCCGCGAAGCCCCTCCCATTTGAGAAGGCTGAAGTGGGGGAGAGTCTAACCTTCCTCCACCATCTTCAGGAAATACCGCTGTACCCGCCGGTCGTCTGTCAACTCGGGATGGAACGCGATGCCCAGCAACCGTCCCTGGCGCGCCGCAACGATCTTGTCGCGGTAGACTGATAGCACCTCGACGCCCTCGCCTACGGACTCGATGTATGGCCCGCGGATGAATACCGCGCGCGTCTCCCCGTCCTCAAGCCCCTTCACCGGCAGATCGGTCTCAAAGCTGTCTACCTGCCGCCCGAAGGCATTGCGCTTGACCCGGACGTCCATCAGGCCGAGGCGCTGCTGCTCGGGCCGGTCGGCGATGTCTTTGGCCATGTAGATAAGCCCCGCACACGTGCCCCAGATCGCCATGCCCTTCTCGTACTGCTTGATGATCGCCTGGTCCAGCCCAAAGCGCTCGCAGAGCTTGCCGATGGTGGTCGACTCGCCGCCGGGGATGATAAGCCCATCCAGCGTCTCAATCTGGGCCACGGTCTTGACGGCGAAGGCCTCAGCGCCTTCGACCTCATTCATCGCGGCAATATGTTCAGCGAAATCGCCCTGAATGGCGAGTACTCCGATGCGTTTCATCTGGTCGGTCATCTTCTTTCTGTATGGGTGCAACGACAAACCGGCCCGGGAGGGGCCGGCTTGGGAGCAGTTCGTGCTCACGCCGTTAGCTATAGTCATTCCGCAAGCGCATCACCCCGATAGTGCGCTGATCACATAATCGAGCACGTGGTGGGCGTGCTGTGTCGCCTCATCGGGTGGCAGGAAATCGGCGTCCGAGGCTTCTACTGGGTAACGCGGATCAACGGCCAACGCTTGCAGCGCTTGGCACGGTTCAGCAAGTTCTTCGAACTGCGGCTTGAGGTCAACGCATAGTCCCAGCAGGAGGATGAGATCATGGGTCCTTGGGGGACGCACGTCAGCCCACTGCAGGAAGGCCTTCAGGGCCTTTTCGGCAGCCTGTTGGCAGTGGAACAGGATGACTTCTGAGAAAGCCTCCTGATCCTGGTTGAGTACCTCCGCAGCCGAGAGGTCTTGCGTGGCCTTATCCAGCCACGCCTGCGCCAGTTCGCGCCGTGCTTGCGGTTCGCTCATAGACTACGCGACCTGTCTCTTCAATGATTGAGGGAAATGAACTCCATACCTGGCGAAAGTAGCGCCATCGTTCAGGCGTGAATAGCACCAAATCTACTGGTAGACGCAGGTGACGAAGGCTCCACAGTATCTGCCCAATGACCTTGTGTCGGGATTCACTTGTTTGGGCAACAATGGCAATATCCACATCGCTATCCGGCCCTGCCTCGCCACGCGCATAGGACCCGAAGAGGATGATCCTCTCCGGGTCCAGTACCTTCACAATCTGCTCGACGATGGCGTCGAGGGCTTGCGGGTCAAGTTGATGCTTCATCTTGTCGCCTGCGCACGCTCAGCCGCCAGCCGAAGAAGGCGCCAGCGGCAAAGCCGGTACCCATCAGCAGGAGCAGCGCAGTTGGCGAAGGACCGATGCCGGCTGCTCCTGCCATTTCCTCCTGCGCATGAACGTACTGCATGAACTGATGTACTGCGATGAACCAGATGACGATCCAGGCCGCAAAGCCCAGCATCGCGCCGAGAAAGGCTGACGCAGCGGTCGTCACTGCCGGGCTCTCGTGGCGCATCTGTATTCCTACCAGCCCCGGTTCGCCATCCGCTCTTCATCGGGCATGTTGCGGACGTCGAGACCGGGCATGGCGCCCTTGAGCCCACGGCAGGCCTTCGCTACTTCGGCCGGGTCACTGTAGTATGTGGCCGCATGGACGATAGCCTTCGCGCGCGCCTCGGGGTCCTCGCTCTTGAAGATCCCGCTGCCCACGAAGATGGCCTCGGCGCCAAGCTGCATCATCAGCGCAGCGTCCGCGGGGGTCGCGATACCGCCGGCCGAGAAGTTCGGCACCGGCATTTTGCCCGTCTCAGCGATCTGCTTGACCAGCTCGAACGGGGCCGCGAGGTTCTTGCTCTCGGTCATGAGTTCCTCGACGCGAAGCTGCGTCAGGTGCTTCATCTCGGTCATGACGGTGCGCATGTGGCGCGTGGCCTCGACGATGTTGCCGCTGCCAGCCTCGCCCTTGGTGCGGATCATGGCCGCGCCCTCACCGATGCGCCGCAGCGCCTCGGCCAGGCAGGTGCAGCCGCACACGAACGGGACTTTGAAGTCGTGCTTCCAGATATGGAACTGCTCGTCGGCGGGGGTGAGGACTTCGCTCTCGTCAATGAAGTCCACGCCAACGGACTCGAGAACCTGCGCCTCCGCGAAATGACCGATGCGCGCCTTGGCCATGACAGGAATGGTCACGACCTCCATGATCTTCTCGATCACGGACAAGTCGGCCATGCGGGCGACGCCGCCGTCCTTGCGAATGTCGGAGGGCACGCGCTCGAGCGCCATTACTGACACCGCGCCGGCGTCCTCAGCGATCTTCGCCTGCTCGGGGGTGGTCACATCCATGATCACGCCGCCCCGCAGCATCTCCGCCAGCCCCACTTTGTTCCGCCATGTTGAAACATCCGTCACGATCTATCGCCTCCTGGCAAATAAGCACCAAACAAGCCCGGCACTCAGCGTCTATGCCGGTCAGCGGCTCGCCGAACCGCCGCAGGATCGGGCTTTGTTATCTAGCAAGCACAGTTTACCCCAAAAGGTTCCCACTGGCAATAGAGCATCAATGTGCTACAATCGCTCTATCAAGTACTTGAGGTCGCGTCAACGATGACAACCCCGCCGCGCTGGGCCTGGAGCCTGCTGCTTGTCGTCTATCTGCTCTTCGCTTTCATCTTCAGCATCATCCAGCCGCTGGGCCGCACCCCCGATGAGGCTGCCCACGTCACGTATGCCAAGTTCCTCGCTCAGAACCACCGTCTGCCCATCTTCGACGCCATGGGTGGGGGAGAGGCCGGCTATGAGGCCCAGCACCCGCCCCTGTACTATGCCGCCATGGCAGTTGTGTACGGGCTGACGGGCTTCCTCGCCGAGAACTGGCGCTGGCATGCTATGCGCTGGGCAACCATTTTGCTGCTTGGCCTGCCCATGTTCGTCATCTGTCGGCGCTTCTTCACCGAGGCCCTGAGCAAGCGCGGGCTGTGTGCCACCGCCGATCCTGACGACCATCAGGACGGCTGTGTAGTTGAAGACAACGCAATCCTGCCCTTCATCGCCACCGCCAGTGTGATGCTCATGCCGCTGACGTTGCTCTACACCGGATACATCAACCCCGATGGCGCAGCCATGGTTTTCGCAACGTTAACCCTGTGGTTGGCATGGCGTCTGCGCCTCTGCGACCCTGATCCCCGTCAGGCGGCCATCTTGGGTATTGCGGCCGGCCTCGGCGCGCTCTGCAAGGTCTCGGCCGCCCCGGCGCTTGCGATCGCGTTGCTGGCCCATGTGCGGCCGCGCCAGGGCCTCCGCAAGGGCTACCGCGTCGCCTGGACCGATCTCGGCCTCACCCTGGCCGCCTTCGCCGTCACCGCTGGATGGTGGTACGCGCGTAACTGGTATCTCTACCGCAGCCCGCTCGTGCACACCACAGGCATGATGGGCAGCGGCCTCGGGGCCGCGATGCGCTACTCGTTCTGGCAGTTCGCCTGGCTCACCTGGAGGGAGACCTACCTGAGCACGTGGGTGCAGCGCGGATGGTTCTACGGGGATTTCTGGAACGCCCTGCTATACGGCATCATCATTGCGATGACAATCATGGCTATCGTCGGCCTGATCCGCAACAAGCGCGTGGCGAAGAGCGAGACCGGCGCTGCCAGCCCCACTCACCTGCGCAGCGCGCTGAACTTCTCGGGGCTGCTGCTGGCACTGGTCTTCATAGGCCATCAGTGGGCCTATTGGACCGTGGACGTGGAGTTCAACGCCGGAGGGCGGTACATACTGGTTGCGATGATGGGCCTGGTCTTGCTGCTTGTCGTCGGCGTCAAATGCCTCACGGGCCGCTATGCCCTGCCGGTGCTGTGGGCATGGGTCGCCAGCCTGATAGTCATGAACCTGGTATCGATGTGGAACATCTGGTACATGCTCAACCCGCGGTTCGCTCCCGGATGGCAGATCTTTAACTTTCCTGGTAGCTGAGGGTATGTCGGGTCTGGCATAGCGCGGGATCAGGTCAGTCTTCAGGTTGTAGATCGAGAGCACATTGAACAGGAGCATCAGCCCTGCGCCGAGCATCAGGGCGTGTGGCACCCGCTTCTCGCCTATGATCGGCCTCCACCCCGCCGCGACCAACGGGATCAGCGCAATCAGCATGGTCTGCGCGTGCTTGCCCGTCTCCTCGTTGTTGTGCGGGAAGACCATCACCCAGTGCAGCGCCGCCAGCACCATGCTCAGGGCCATCACAATGAATCCGATGAGCAGTCCGGGAGGAACGCCTTCCGCGTTCCGGAACCGCTCTCTGATCTGTACAACTAGCCCATAGCCGACGATCGCGGTCAATGCCAGCAAGGCCGCATAGAAGGGATGGGCTGTCCATGGCGGTAGCCAGCCCACCTGGCTCCACACGCTCAGCCACAGGCCTCTCAGCGTAAACCACACCTGCCAGAGCAAGGCACCGGGGAAGAAAATCAGGTCGGCCCAACTGACCTGCGACGTGCTCTGTTCGGTCGCGAAGGGACTGTGGTACAGCAACAGGTTGCGCACATACCACCATCCGCTCACCAGCAGCGTCCCGCCGACTGCCGTCCCCAGATTGTGCCACACTTGCGCCGCCTGCCCCCTGGCCCGCGTTACCAGCACCAAGGCCACGATTGCCCCAGGCACCAGTAGCAGGCCCGTCTGCTTGGTCAAAAGCGCCAGTCCGAGCGCCAACCCCGCCACAAACCACTGCTTCGCGCCGGCTTCCTGGTAGCAGTTTCTTATCAACACATATAAGAACAGTGACGCCGTGGTCGCCGCCATGACGTCGGTGTAGATCACGCTGCTTATCATGAGGCGGTGCGGGACCAGGCAGAATAGGGCGGTGGCGGCGAAGGCCATCCAGACTCTCTCGCCCGCCTCGCTCGTGGCGCGGAAGATCAGCAGAAAGCTCTTCCACGCCAGTAGGACCATCAACGCCCCCAGCACCACCGAATAGAGCCTCAGCACATACTGCTGGTCATGCAGCGTCAGGTTCTCTGTGAGCTTGTAGATCACCGCTCCGGTCCAGTAGTAGACTGGCCCATGCGCCGCCGTCCCCGCCGGGTCTGCCGTAGTGTAGTACTCCGACAAATCGCGGAAGGGGTTGCTGATCACCGGCAGTCGCCAGTTCTCGGCCACATACTTCATGTGCGAGTAGTGCAGCGGCTCATCCGGCACAGACCCCCAGAGCGGCAGCAGGAACGCGTAGTATCCTGCCAGCGTCACATGCACTGCCAGCAGCACCGGCAGCATCCACTGCGGTGCCCGCCCATCCTGGGGGATAGGGGCTTTTGGTGCTTCATTCGTCACGGCTTGGTCTTCTGACATCCCGTTGCCCTTCCGAGTGGTTCGTAAATTGCCGTAGTACTCAACAATGAGAGCGCCGCGAAGCGTTCCGGGGAGGGCTCTCAGCGGCCCAGATAACCGCTCGCAGGCCCGAAACCCAGTCTTGACAGGCCTCCCCCAAAGGAGTACCTTCATAGTCGCTGGATTTTTCCAGCTTATTCCCGGTTAATGGCGTTGAAGAGCTATGAGCGACGAACTGCCTAGTAAACCGCACTTACCAAAGTTGAACGCCTTGCCGGCCAGATTCACAGCGGAGGATCTTTGCATCTGATCCCTCATGCTCGTGAAGCTTTGACTACATGTCCTGGCCCCTAAGGCCGGGATTTTTCGTTTTTCTGCTCCCCGGCATGGCGTTCCTCACCCGTACCACAAAGGAGGTAGCCATGCCCCTCACCCTCCCGCAGTCCTGCTACGACGTCCAGGATGGGCTCGTCGCGCCGGCCGATGGTCCGCGCGCGCCTATTGTCGTGTACAACGATCCCACGCCTGATCAACGAGAGTTCCTGACCACGGAACTGCAGATTGACGAGCACACGCTCCAGTCCGCCCTCGACCCCGATGAGATGGCGCGCCTGGAGTTTGAGCCCGATCACGCGGCCATCATCCTCAAGCGCGCTAACCGCATCGTTGATGAAGACAACAATCAGGAATTCCACGTCGTCTCCCTCGGGGCCTTCCTGTTCCAGAACAAGCTCGTCTTCATCCACACCGATACCTTGCAGTTATTCGGGGGACGCAGGCCCAGCTTCCGCTGCGCCTCCCTGCAGGGCGCCTTACTTGACGTGCTCTATCAGACCATCGCACAGTTCATGCGCGACATCCGGCTGATTCACCACCTCTCAGAGACCATCGAGGACCATATCGCCTATTCGCTCGGCAATAGGGCACTCTCGAGCATGTTCGACCTGCAAAAGGGCCTCGTGTACTACCAGACGTCTCTCCAGTCGAACCAGGCCCTCTTTGCCAAGCTTCGCATGCACGCCGACCGCATCGGCTTCTCCCGCGAAGAGCGCGAGTTGCTCGATGACATCATTGTTGAAAATGAGCAATGTCTGAAGCTGGTCGAGATGTACTCGAACATCCTCACCGGGATGTCCGATGCCCGGGTCTCAATCATCAGCAACAACCTCAACATCATCATGAAGAAGCTGACTGTAATCAGTATCATCTTCATGCCACTGAACATCATTGCGTCCATGGGCGGCATGTCCGAGTGGAGCACGCTCACCCACAAGGTCCCCTGGTCGCTCTCCTACGGGGCTTTCACCGCGGGGCTCTTTGTCATCGCATGGGTAACATGGTTGCTGATCCGCAACATCGGAGTCGAGGAACGGCCCGAGGGGGTCCGCAAGCGACGGCGCCGGTTGCGGCGTCTGCCGTCGCTGCTCTCCGCCGTCTTCCGGCACTGACTAACAAACACGTTCCACATGAGAACAGAGGCCCTTGCCACGCACTACGAGCGAGCTCGCTATGCACGGCAAGGGCCTTTTCCATTGCTTAGCCTGACTGCGCCGTCCGAGCTAACCGTGCATCAGGTCTTTCAGCGCCGGATACGTGGCGACGTACTTCTCAAACTGGGCGTCATAATGGTCCTTAAGCCTCGGGTCGGGCAGGACCTCGCGGGTCACCTTGACCATTGCCTCAGCTGCCTGGGCCGGATTGTCAAAGTACCCCGCGCCTGACGCCGCCAGAATAGCGGTGCCCAGCGCCGTGGCCTCCGGCTCCTCGGTCAGGTAGATCGGTATCCCCGACGCATCGGCATGAATCTGCAGCCACAAAGCGCTACGAGTGCCACCACCGCAGGCGTAGACCGCCTCGGGCTCAAAGCCGGCAGCTTTGAGGTCCTCGATGATGTGGCGGCTGCCCAGAGCCGTACCCTCGTACACCGCCCGCAAGAGGTGTCCGATCTCGTGTTTGAGACTGAGACCCCAGATGACGCCGCGCGCCAGAGGATCACGTATCGGGCTGCGGTTGCCCTGCCAGTAATCAAGCAGCGTGAGGCCCTCGGCTCCAGGCGGCACTGCTGCAGCCTTCTCGTCCAGCACCGTGAACCGGTCAGCCCCGCGCTTCTCGGCCTCAACCTGCTCCCGGTACCCGAAGTTATCCGCCAGCCAGGTGACGATTGCTCCTGTGGCCGCCTGCGCGCCCTCCAGCACCCATGTCCCCGGCAGCAGCGCATCCGGATACGGCCCCCAAACGTGCGAATCGAACAGCCCCTCGGCAGAGAGAGCCTCATGGCAGGTAGACGTCCCTATGACCAGCGCCATCGTGTTCGGCCGCACCACTCCCACGCCAAACATGCCGGCGTAGGCGTCAATCCCGCCCTGCGCAATCGGGATTCCGGGCTTGAGGCCAAGCTCAGCCGCTGCCGTGGCGCTGAGTTCTCCCGCGGGCGCCCCCATCGGCAGCACCTCGGTCGGCCACTTGTCACGCAGTTCGCTCAGGTTGAGCGTTGCGAGCAGCCGGTCCGGCCATCCGCCCTCCGGGTTAGCATAGTTCCACTTGGCCGTGACATTGTTCAGCGAGACCAACCAATCGCCCGTCAGGCGATACATCAGCCAGTCCACGCCCTCGACGATGAGGTCGGCCTGCTCGTAGGTAGCGGGCTCGTTTTCGCGCAACCACAGGGCCTTTGGCAGCATCCACTCCGGCGACTCCTGCCAGCCAACGTACTTCAGGACCGGATCGCGCGTATCGGTCACGCGCTGGGCCTGCTCGTGCGCGCGCTGGTCCATCCACAGCAGGACAGGCCGCAAAACCCGCCCGTCGCGCTTGCAGGCCACCACCGTGCACGAGGTGCCGTCCAGGCTGAGGCCCGCGATGTCAGCGGGCGTTAGCCCCGCCTCGGCCAGCGCCTGCGGCACACAAGCCTTCGCGGCGTTCCACCAGTCCTCGGCATTCTGCTCAGCCCACGAAACGTTGGGGAAGTTGATAGGGGTGGGACGGGTGGCAGCGGCGACGATCTTGCCGCTAAGGTCGGCAATGACCACGCGCAGGCTTTGCGTGCCGCAGTCGATTGCGAGGAAATAGGGGCCCATTACGGCTCACGCTCCGAGTACAGTCTGTAGAAGCCGCGCTCCCCCACCTACCACCGCTCGCGGTGCACACGATCCATCGGGCCAGGCCCGCGATTCTTGCCCTCGCTGGCCGGGTATCCGAGACTGAAGATGCACAGCACGCGCATGTTGTCCGGGATGTCCAGTATCTCCCGAACCAGGTCCTCACGGTCATAGCCGCGCTCATCGCTGCCGCGAATGCCGATCCAGCAGGTGCCGAGGCCAAGCGCAGCCGCCTGAATCATGGCGTTCTCGGTCGCAGCGGCGCAGTCCTCGATCCACCAGTGGTCTGAGTCGACTTCATCCGCGCACATGGCGATGACGGCAGGCGCCTGGGCACAGAACCCGGCGTACTGGTGGACCTGCGACAGGGCCAGGCGCCGGGCTTCGTCCGTCACGACAATCACATGCCACGGACGCACGTTATTGGCCGTCGGAGCCGACAACGCTGCCTCCATCACCTCCTGAAGCGCCTCTGCAGGCACCGCCTCGGGCTTGTACTGCCGCACACTCCTGCGCAGGGCAATTGCTTCCAGCATCCTCGTCACTCCTTCCGTCTTTCCGCTGTAGGGCGGGGGCTTGTTACCCGCCGC
>JBDKRC010000257.1:0-2428 GCA_039683575.1 Armatimonadia bacterium
TGATGCCTTGGTCCACCGCCGTGGCGGCGAAGCCCGTCACCGTCGGGGGCTTCGATGTCTTACCCACTGCCGTGTGGCTCACGGTGGCCGTCCAGTTGCTGGCCAGGCCGCCCGAGGCATTCACGCTTCGCAGCTCAATATCATATGCCCGCCCGTCTTCCACCGGGTACGCATAGAGGAATTCAGAGGAGGCCATGACCGGCGGAAGGCTCGTCCACGCCTCGGCCCCCGATTCCCTGTACCTCGCTTGGATCTGGGTATCCTCCACTTCGGCTCCGGAGGGGAGCTTGAACTGGATGTAGATGCGGCTGGACAGGGAGCCGTCCGCGTTGCGGATCAGCATGGCCTCGTCCGACCGAAGCAGCGTGATGACGGGCACCGGGGGCATCTTCAGCCGGGAGGCGTAGGGCTTTGTTATCTTCGTCTGGAACGCGGGGACCGCGCCACTGTCGGCGGTGAATATCGCGGGGCTGTAGTCCACCGCGACGATTCGGGCCGAGAAGTTGGCCGCTGGCTCAATGTGCTTCACAAGCAGGTCCGAGGACTCGACCCCGAGTTCCCCGAACATGAAGAGATCCCCTACCGCCGGAACCGCGCCGGCCCCCATAAGTTCGATTGTCTGGTTGACCCCGTCCACGCAAACCACTTCTCGAAGAAGGGAGGCGCCGGTCTGAAGCCTGAAGCGAGCCACGTACCTAATGGGCGCAATCATGGTGCAGACGTTGTCCACAGTCACGAACTGGCCGACGACGGCTTTGACCCGCCCCTGTGCCACGCCCCAGAGGGGCACGTCATGGGCCATGCGGATGAGATCCCCGCGCGTGCAGACGATGTGCTCCATGTCCGCGTAGAATTCGTACTCTTCAGGCCGCAGCTTTGCGACCGCGTAGTGGTATCTGGCCAGCTTCCAGACCTGACTTGGATCCGTGACCCCGGGCAACTCCAGCGCCTCAAACTCCGTGGCGTTGCCCGCGCTGTACCCATCCGCATAAACGATGCGCTCGTCCGACTGGTAGCCCATCTGTTCGTTGATGAAGCGGACGCGCCAGCCGTGCGGCATCTTGGGCAGCGCCTTCTCGGCCCCGAAGCCAGAAGAGTTCTCGGGGGTGAAGTGCTGCGCGATGGTGGTGCGCTCGGTATCAATCACCACACCCCACAGGCCATCCGGGCGAGCCACAGCGGCCCGGCCAGCGGAAGCAATATCCTGAAGGACCGCATACACGCCGTCCGCGAAATCGTGGTATCTGCTATAGGAAAATCCATTGACGCGGCAAAAGTTGTGCCATGCCTGAAGCCGAACCAAGTCTATCTGGGCGTCCGAAACACGGCGCGAGTTGGCCGGATGCTGGAGCACATACCGGAACAGGCTGGCCGGGTTTTCCGTGGGGCGCACGACCCATTGCCCGGAGGCGTAGTCCCAGTCTTTGCAGACCGTGACCGCGTCCACGTTGAGTTCGTCGATGACGCCATTGAGCTGGCCCGTCGCCTTGATGCGAAGGGACAGCGCGGCGAGCGGATGCGGAAACTGAATGGGCGCGACAAACGAGATGGCCCGCAGAGCGCCCCACCACACCTCGTCCACGATATTGTCCTTGGTGCTGTCGGCGGTGACGCGGCGCACGGCCACCTCGTAGAACCCTCTGGCCCCGGGCGTGACCGTGAAGGACCGGCGCATGGCCGTGGTCTGCTTGCCCACAGTCACGAGATCGCCCATGGGCAGCGTGCCAGCACCCAGCGTGACCTTCACGTAGGAGAAGCCATCGCCGGTCTTGGTAAGCCCGAATCCCGTGGCCCCGAGAGGGAGGAGGGACACCACATTTTGAAGGGCTTTGCCGAGGATCTGGAAAGAATACAGGCCATAGTAGCCTGCGGGGACGACCGTCGTCTGGCGCACCTCCACATCCCCAGAAGGGCTGCAGCAAAGGACGTAGTTCTGGGGGGTTTCTACATAGCCGCCATCGTCGCCCTCATCGAAATAAGTCCGCCGAAACGCGGTGGAAACTTTGAACTCCTCCGCTGGTATCGGGGTGTCCCCAGTGATGCTGATCCAAGGGACGTCCCCGACCTTGCGGTAGAGCGCGTCCACGGTAACGGATCTCTGCTTCTTGCCCCCATCATCCTCGAACTCAACGAGGCCACGGGGGAAGGACAGGTCAATGGAAAAGCGGTCGCACTCCTGCGCGGTGGTCCTGTAGTTCCACCACTCGGGCTCTTTTAGCTGGACGGAGAGGGCTTCCTCGTTCACGTCCGAAGAGTAGTATTTCGGGTAGGCATCGCGGGCCGTCTGCGGGATGAACTCCCACTGCACCTCCCGGTAGTAGGAGAGCGGCGTGTCCCCGATCCGGATCTCGCTTACCAAGGCGATATCGGAGTACCCGAGGATGAAAAGCTGGCGCACGTACTGATCGCTGCCCACGATCTCCGTGAA